>SCUG01000390.1 GCA_004297645.1 Saprospiraceae bacterium
AATTCATTGCCCTCACTATTTGTACTAAGCCTATTTGGTACTGGCTGCATCCCGATTACCCAGATGGCTAAAGTTGAATAGCAAATGTCAAATGGACAAAACCTGGCGTTCAAAAGTATAGTGCGCAAACGCATTGGCACTTTAACCGAAAAAAATCAGCTTTGCTCCCAATATCCAATACGCTAACACACCAACAATGAAAAGAATACTCGACGGAAACGCCATCGTTTATTGCCAGGGGGCATTCAACACACCAAATGGAAAAACCGCACACGGTTTGGTCCGATTCACCGAACGCTATAAGGTGCTGTCGGTGGTGGACGCGACCTACGCCGGAAAAGACGCCGCCGAAGTGCTCGATGGCAAAGCCAAAGGCATCCCGGTTTTCGGCACGGTACAGCAAGCAGTGAGCGCTGCACAGCAAAACGGCACACCTGCCAAATACTTCGTCGTGGGAATAGCTCCCGATGGAGGCAGGCTGGCCGGGCAGGCACGGGACGACATCCGCACGGCGCTCGGCTCAGGTCTGAACGTGGATTGTGGCCTCCACGACTTCCTCTCAGACGACCCCCAATTAGTGGCTATCGCCAACGAAAAAGGCTGCACCATTCGCGACGTTCGCAAAACACCGGGGCGCAGTAAACTGCATTTTTTCAGCGGCGACATTGAAAAAGTGAACTGCCTGAAACTTGCCATCCTCGGTACCGACTCGGCAGTAGGAAAGCGCACCACCGCCTGGCTGATAGTGCATGGCCTGAGGGATGCCGGGGTGAAAGCCGAATTGGTAGGTACCGGCCAAACCGCCTGGATGCAGGGAGCAAAATATTCACTCATTATGGACTCGCTCATCAACGATTTCGTTTCAGGCGAAATAGAGCACGCCGTCTATGAGGCTTGGGAAAATGAGCACCCAGGCGTTATCGTCATCGAAGGCCAAGGCAGCCTGATGAACCCCGCCTATCCCGGTGGGTTTGAGATTCTGGCCGCCGGGCGGCCCAATTACGTCATTCTCCAGCACGCCCCCCGGCGTAAAGAATACGACGGATTCCCCGGCTACCCGCTCCATCCGCTGCCAGAACAAATCAGGGCCATCGAAATTATTTCCGGGAAAAAAGTCATCGCCGTCACCGTCAACCACGAAGGCATGAAGCCGGAGGAGGTGCCGGGCGAATGTGAAAAGATAACCGCCCAAACAGGCTTGCCCGCCTTCGACGTGTTGTTGCACGGCGCCGGCCCACTCGTTGAATTCATTATTTCATTGAATAGGAAATAGTACGCCTTGGGAAATTGGTGAATTGGTACAATAGTTTCACCTTACCAATTCGCCACTTTTCCACTTCGCCCATTTACATGAAAATTACCCACCTCGAATGTTGGCAGCATGAAATGAAACTCAGCGAGCCATTCACCATCGCCTATGAGACGATTGACCGGTGCGTGAATGTATTCCTAAGAATTGAAACCAATACAGGCATCACTGGAATGGGGTGCGCCGCCCCCGACCTCCCCGTCACGGGGGAGACGGCGGCAACCGTGCTGACAGCTTTCAAAGAATGCATCGAGCCAGTGCTCAAAGGAAGGGACCCTTTCACCTACAAACGATTGAACCACGAGCTGAAAAAGTCCCTCGCCAAACACCCCGCTGCCCACGCAATGGCCGATATGGCGCTTTACGACATCATGGCTCGCAAAGCCGGAGTGCCTGTGTACAAGCTGCTCGGCGGTTACCGGGACTCCATACCCACCAGCATTACCATCGGCATACTGCCGCTCGAAGAAACTTTGGAAAAAACCCGGCAATTCCTGGCCCAGGGCTTCCGCTGCATCAAAATCAAGGGTGGCAAAAACTTAGAAGAAGATGTAGAAAAAATCTTGAAAATACGCGAAACCACAGGCCCGGCTTTGGGTATTCGCTTCGATGCCAACCAAGGCTACACCGTCGCCGAAGCGATAGCTTTCATTGATAAAACCAGGAGCGCCAACATCGAACTATTGGAACAGCCGACAGCCAAACACGACAACGAGCTGCTGAAACAGGTGACCCAAAACGTACACGTACTCGTAATGGCCGACGAAAGCCTGATGACCCTGTTCGATGTGTTTCACCTCACCCGCCACGACTGCACCGACATGATAAACATCAAGCTGATGAAAACCGGCGGTATCGCCGAAGCCCTCCACATCAACTCCGTGGCCAAAGCCGCAGGCGTGGATGTGATGGTGGGCTGCATGGACGAATCAGCCCTCGGCATCGCCGCCGCACTGCACTTCGCCCTCGCCCGCCCCAACATCCGGTATGCCGACCTCGACGGCCACCTCGACCTCACCGGCGACCCCTTCGCCGCAATGGTCGTGCTGCGGGATGGGGTATTGTATCCGAAGGAGGGTGCCGGGCTGGGCGATATTTAAGAACATCGCCCAGCCATGCGCTGAATCATTTCATTTCCCCATTCTCAAAAAAAAAGTCCGCACCTTTCGAGAATCAGAAATTATATCCACTATATTTGCCATGAGTTAAACACACTTTGTGGCAAACGATGGAGGAGGAAAGGGGAAAAATGAGGTGAAGCCAGTTGTTCCAAAAACACGAATTCCATGAAAAGACTTAGCCAAAACTTCCCGGCCCGCCAATTTGTAGCGACCATTTCCACAACACTATATTTTCAACAGAAGTCAGGATTTGTGCTCGTTTAGGAGATTTCCCCTGTGAGCGCCGTTCATGTTTTCACGCACCATGAAGAAAGTTTCATGTCACCGTGACATTCCTGGATGTGAGCATTACCGCGTACCCTTTGGCTCCAATCGGAACGCCGCCAGAAATGCACCATGCCAGGGGTTCAATTTTTAACAAACACAGATAATGTGCACAGTTCATGAACCGGCGAAAAGCACACCTGCCCTGGCCATACGGTGAGCGGCAAACACCGCTCACCTCACTGCTTGAAACACTTTTGGCAACCGGCCTTGACCGGGGAATTTGACCCATTACACCTATACCCCCGGCAGCTCGATGGCTGCCATAAATGTACTTCCCCAATTCGTTAAAGGACAATGTTGCGCGCTGATGTACAATCAGGGTGCGGAGTCGTTGTCGCTGCAACCGTTGAAGCGTTGAAGCTCCCAATTTTGTGTCTGCCGGCAACGAACCATAGCAGCGTAACAGAAGATTAGATATTCCACCCGTTCGGAAGGGACGGCGTGCTCAACACATAATGGGGATGGTGGGGTAGATGTCACTGGAGCTCCTGAGACAATGCTGGTTGAAGGGGCTAGTAACTCCAGTCTTGGCACCACGCCAGGGATAGTGCCGGTTTCGGTCGTCGCTACGCTTTGGGATTACGTGAGCTTTGAAGGGAGTAGTCTTGGGGGCTCCTAATTTTACTCCGGTACATTCTGCCTCACCATCAACAGTTTTTCTTGCTGGGCTGCCGCCCAAAGTCGTCTTGCACGCGCACGATGTCGTCCTCATCGGAGGGGTGCAGCGGGTCAGTGTGTTGCCAGATTTCTGCGATGGTGCCCCAGCTTTCGAGGCCCACCAAGCGGTGGCGTTCCCCCTGTTCTACTCGCACCACTTCTCCGGGTTCAAGTTCATGCACTTCCCCTTCTTCATCCGTTTTGCTTTTAACGACACCGGCCCTGCCGGCTACCAGCCGCCAGAGTTCGGCACGGCGGTGGTGATACTGCCAACTAAGGCGCTTGCCAGGTGCCACCATCAAAAACTTGGGACTCAGCTTTTCGATGCCGTAAAAATCCTCCTTCGGCAGGCCTGGGAAATAGGTTTCGATGAAGAGAGGCGATTGCGCTTCGTCAATCACGAAAAATCCACCCCAGGGCCGGGCTTCATCTTTAGCAACGATGGTAAATCCTTGCTCCTCCAGTGTCCCGGCGGTTATTTTAAAAATGGAAGGGGT
>SCUG01000391.1 GCA_004297645.1 Saprospiraceae bacterium
AATGCAATGGGTTTTTCAAAGTGTCAAAGCTATTGTTGTGTTTAATTGGGACCTTTCTCACTTTTCAGAAAGAGTGGCATAAAGGTAGTTTTTTTCCTGGCAAACAAACTATTTACAAGCGGCAAATATCGCATAATCTGGGGCTTCATTTGTAAAGGGTTAAATTTTCACGGTGGTTACACATTTATTTTTGAGCCTTACTTATGAGGATTAAAGCAATTAGCAGAAACACGAAGTTGGGCAACCATACGCCGGCAAAAGCCGGAAGGGCTTCGTTGGTGGCGATGGTCATGGAAAATTTAGCCATGAAGATGAATATGGCTCCCAACCCAATACCTAAGGCGAGGTGCAGCCCCATGCCACCCTTGACTTTTCGGGAGGCGACGGCCATGCCTATCACTGTGACGATGAGAATGGTGAAGGGGTCGGCCGAGCGGCGGTACAGTTCTATTTCATAAACCTTGGTGTTGCCGGTACCGCGCAGCTTTTCTTCTTCGATGAAGGTGCGCAGCCGGTTGGAGGGTATCATCTCGCGGGTGTCGTCGTACCGCACAAAGTCCTGTGGCGTAATGGCGATGGTGGTGTCGAGCTTTTGTTGGAGGCCCGTGACTATGCCCTCTTTTGCACCGTCGAAGGTGTGAATTTCGTAATTGCTCAGTTCCCAATGATCGGGCGGGCCTTTCCACCGGGCCTCCTGAGCTTCGACGAACCAGGCCAGACGATTGCCTTCTATTTTTTCCAACCTGAAGTTATGGGCCATGGAGTCGCTCTTGAAATAGTCCCGCACGTACACTTTGGTGCCAGGGGCGATGAACATGTGTACGTCGCGGGTTTTGCCCTTATCGCCTTCCTTGTAAATGTAGGTATGAAAAAAATTCAGCCGGGTCTTGTTGCTGTTGGGTATGACAAAGTGGTTGAGCAACAGGTGGGTGATGGCGATAAGCCCTGCCGCCACCATATACGGCCGCATGAGCCGCCGGAAGCTTATCCCCGCATTGAGCATGGAGATAATCTCGGAATTGTAAGCCATGCGTGAGGTAAAAAAGATGACGGAAATGAGTGCAAACAGCGGCCAAAGCAGCCCGTTGATGAATATGATGAAATTGAGGTAAAACTCTTTTGCCACCACCCATGCGGGCAATTTTTCATCAATGAATTCCTCGACGTTCTGGCTGAAGTCAATGATGACCGCGATCAGTGAAAAGACGAGCGCCGTAAACAGAAAGGAGCTCAAATACTTCTTGATGATGTACCTGTCGAGAGTTTTTAACATGGCAAGGCCAAAAGTAGAAAGTTTACCCGAACAACGCCCAAACTGCATGGCCCGCTCTTCATTTGCTTTTCCTTAGTAACGTCGGGGCAAGTGACCGGGTGACTGCCAGTCACCCGGTCACTACACCCTCATACCTCTCACCTCCAAACCTGGCGAAGCCAGAACCAAATAAGTTCCATGACTTTTTCTGCCACAAAAAACACGAATTTCAGAGGTTAGATACTAAGTAACGACCAAAAAATAACCTCTCTCTTTTTTCGGCGGCAAAGCCGCAGAAAAAAGAGAGAGGTTCCCGATTTCTGCCAGCCAAAGGCTGGCAGAAATCGGGAAGTTATTTTTTAAACGCTCCTAAATCCTTCTTCCCATCTTTTCCACCATTTCCTTCTTCCAGGTGGGGAAATCCCCGGCGATGATGTGCTGCCGGGCCTCTTTCACCAGCCAAAGGAAAAAGCTGAGATTGTGCAGCGAGGCTACTTGTGCGCCGAGGTATTCTTTGCTGTAAATGAGATGGCGCAGGTAGGCTTTGGAGTGGGTGCGGCTGGTGTGGCTGGGGCTGTCTTCGTCTATGGGGCCGAAGTCGTCTTTCCACTTGTTGTTTTTGATGTTGATGATGCCCTGGGCGGTGTAGAGCATTCCATGCCGGGCATTGCGGGTGGGGAGCACGCAGTCGAACATGTCCACGCCGAGGGCTATGCCTTCGAGGATGTTCACCGGGGTGCCCACCCCCATGAGGTAGCGGGGTTTGTCTTTGGGCAAAATGCTGCACACCAACTCTGTCATCTCGTACATTTTTTCTGCTGGCTCGCCAACGGAGAGGCCGCCAATGGCGTTGCCTTCCCGCCCAAAGGAGGCGATGGTCTCTGCCGATTCTGCCCGCAGGTCTTTGTAAATGCTGCCCTGCACGATGGGAAAGAGCGCCTGTTTATAGCCGTAAAGCCCCTGCGTTTCATCGAACCTGTCGCAACAGCGCTTGAGCCAGCGGTGGGTCATTTCCATAGATTTCCTGGCATAGTCATACTCGCAGGGGTAGGGTGTACATTCATCGAAAGCCATGATGATGTCGGCGCCGATTTCCCGCTGAATATCCACGGCCCGCTCCGGGCTGATAAAATGCTTCGACCCATCGAGATGCGATTGGAAAGTGACGCCTTCCTCTTTGATTTTCCGCTGGTTGCTGAGGCTGTACACCTGGTACCCGCCGCTGTCGGTGAGGGTGGGGTGGTTCCAGCCGGTGAATTTGTGAAGTCCCCCGGCTTTTTGCAAAATCTCCGTGCCGGGGCGCAGGTAGAGGTGGTAGGTGTTGCCGAGGATGATTTGTGCCTGTATCTGCTGCTCCAACTCGTGCTGGTGGATGGCACGCACGGCACCCACAGTGCCGACCGGCATGAAGATGGGCGTTTCGATGGGGCCGTGCGCCGTCTCTATAAGGCCGGCACGGGCGGAGGAGGTTGGGTCGGTATGTTGTAGGGTAAAGTCCAAAAGTGGCAGGATTGAGGGGGGCGTCACTTCCTCCCGGTATTTTTTTTTTAAAAAAGAAAAGAAATGGCGAAGGCCAGCACGGTGGCTATCATGCCGAACATGAACACGGAGTAGCAGTAGCTCAGGTACCGGAATTTTTTGGCCAACACTACGCCGAGGTAATAGATGTCTTTGGTCATGGAGCTGTAAAGGAAGTCCTTGTCTTTTATCATTTCCATCATGCCCCAATGAAAATCGTCGAGTTTCATGCGGTAGAAATTGCCGAAGAAAAGCAGGTTCGCCTTACGGGAGGCGATGTCCTCGCGGGTGAAATACCCTTTGGTGATTTTTGGCCGGGTGGAGAGCGTGGCCAATACGATGGACACGATGCACACTATCAGCAGCAGCGCGGTTGGTACGACGAGTTGGGGGTGCGTCTCGAATTTTGGCAAAAGCTGCGGCAGCGCTATCGAGATGACGATGGCGTTGATGCTGAGCATGATGTTGGCCTTGTTGCCGGCGATGCCGCTAAGGTTGATATGCGTGCGGTAGGCCGTGCGATACATGGTCTCCACGCCCCGGCCGAGGTTGATATCCTGGTCGGGATTCCTGAGGATTTCGGGCTGCGCTTCTTTCTTTTTTTTCTTCTTCTTCTTCAGATTGTCCGTCCGGGCAAGCTCGTCAACGCTCGCAACACCCGGCGGTGAGAGCCGCACTTGTAATTTCCTCAACTGGCGGATGTGCTTGAGCTTGCCGGGATTGTAGAGTTGGTCTGCCACAGGCGTGAAATAACGGTGGTTGTTCATGAAGCGCAACTCAAATTCCACCCATTCCTGTTCCGACATGATGTTGCTTTGGGTCAGCAGCAACTCCTGCCGGATGCGGCCGCAGCGGTCCCAATAACTCATCTTGCCGAGATGGCTGAGGTCGGCATCGCAGAGTATTTTCTCAAAAATATCTTTCGGTTGGCTGGGTATTTTGGTGGCCAGAATGCAGCGTTCAATGAGACTGAATTCATCCTGCGACAGCCCGGACTGCGACAAAAACTCCAAGGCATAGCGGACGCTGCGTTGCTCGTGTTGCGGAGCACCCTGGTCGTAGCCGCTGTCGTGAAACCAGGCCGCCAATTGCAGCAACTCGATATCCCGGCCGTTCAGGCCAGCAGCTTTGCCGATTTCTGCCACGGCCTCCACCACATTTTTTGTGTGCTGAAAATCGTGAAAGACGTACTCTGCTCCGATTTTTTCCTGGAAAAATCCGGTGAGGTAGTTTTCGGTCTTTGCCAGGATGTTGTTGTTGGTTGATGCCATTGGCCTAATGATAAAATGGCCGCAAAAATAAACAATTACAGCAGACGGTGGGCGGCCGGGAATTCATTTGGAATGGAAGGGGAGTGGGCGTTTTCCCCAAGGGAGGGGCCGCCGCACTGCGGGCCAGCAGCACGGCCTTCCATCAAAGCCCTGCCAGAGGCTTTTTTTTAAAAATCAGTCCTTAGGGACAGGATAAAATTCCTCCCTGGCGCCACAATGCCCGAGCTATACGGACGGTACCGCTGGTCAGTGAGGTTCTCCACCCCGCCGCTCACGGCCCACAACTCCGAAAGCTGGTACATCGCTTTGAAATTCAGCGTCCACCAGCTCGGAGAGTAAGGGTTGCCGTCTTTGTTGGTGGCATAGATGTAGCCTTTACCACGCTCTTCCGCTGCGAGGTTTTCAAAGCTTACTTCGCTGCTGTAAGCTAAGTAAGCCTCCATTCGCAGTTGCTGGGCGGAGTAGGTCAAACGGGTAATCCCGAACCAGGGCGCAGCGTGCCGCAGCGGGTCAATCGTGCCGTCGTCGAGTTCCTCTTCGCCCTTTTGCCAGGTGAGGTGGGACGAAATCCCCAAGCCGTCCGCCAGCTTAAGTTCCAGGCCAGCCGAGATGCCCCGGACATTGGCACGGGCGGCGTTCTGAATGGCTTGCACCTGGCTGAGTTCGCCGGCGTAAAGAATGCTGTCCTGCCCGTTCAGGGTGAAATCACGCCGGACGAAGGCATTTTCCAGCACCGTGTAAAAGCCGGTGATGTCGAACTTCAACACCTTCCCGAACACCCTTGCGATGCCCAGTTCGGCGTTCCAGGCATACTCGGCGTTCAGCTCCGGGTTCGGCACGACGACCGAGCCAGGTTCCGAATCGAACACCTTGCCCATGTCGTCCACGTTGGGCGAGCGGAAGCCGGTGGAGAGGTTTGCCCGCAATTGCCAGGCTTCATCAGGGTGAAAAACCAGCCCCAGATTGCCCGTCAAAGCGCCGTTGTTCATCTCAGCGGTTGTGAACGGGAAGGGGTAAAAGTTGGTGTCAAACGTCGCATTCAATTTGAAGCCATTGTAGCGCGCTCCGCTGTGCAGCGTCAACTTTTGCGAAGCCTTAAACTCCCACGCTAAGTAAGCGGCGTAGGACGACCAGTTGGATTGCGGGTACCGGGCAGGCCCCGGTTTAGTTTCGCCGGTTTCGATGTCCTCGTCCGTGCCGCTTGAGTTGACGTCGTCGTACACGCCTTCCAGGCCGTAGAACACCTTGTGCCGTTGCCCGATTGCTTTTTGGAAATCGAGGTTGAGCGACCAGGCGTTCACTTTTTCCACCCTGGTGCGGCGTTCCGCATCATTGAAATCGCGGTCAATACGGCTTTCCTCGAAAAATTGATGTGCCAGGCGGATGTTCATTTCGTCGTAAATGCCGCCGGAGGTGGTGTGCGAAGCGGCCAGGTTGTTCATCATCCACTCCTGCGGGCCATAAAGCCATTCGGCGCTGCGGGGCAAGCCCTGCCGGTAACGCAGCAGCCGGTCGTAACGGTCGTAGCTGGAGGTGGTGGAATAATGAAAACCGTAGGTGAAATTCCAGTGGTCATTCGGCTGAAAACGGACCTTTTGCATCAGGTTGAATTGCTCATAACCTGTCGGCTTTTGCACGAGCGGGTCTTTGTTTGTGAATACGACGTCCTTGCCGTCGAGGCGCTGCACGTATTCTTTGCGCAGGTATTCTTTGGGGCCGTTGGTGCCCATGCGCAGGTCGCCAAAGCCGGAATGAGTGAGGCTGGTCGTGAGTGCGAATTTTTTCCGGGCAGCGTTCATGTCGAAATGCGCTGTCGTCTCGTGGGTTGCCGAAGAATAACGCATGACGGCGCCACCGGTGACGGACGACTTCGCTTCGTTCGCCAGTTTGGGCTTCAAGGTGGAAAAGTTCATGACGCCCGCAATGGCATCGCTCCCGTAAATGACCGAGCCAGGCCCGAACAAAACCTCCACCTTTTCTAATGCAAACGGGTCGAGCGAAATGACGTTTTGCAGGTTGCCACTGCGGAAAATTGCCGTGTTCATGCGAATGCCATCCACTGCAATCAGCAGGCGGTTGGTGGCGAAGCCCCGAATCATCGGGCTGCCGCCGCCCTGCTGGCTTTTTTGTATAAAAACCTCGCCGGTCGTGCCCAGCAAATCCGCTGCCGTTTGAGGGTTTTGCAAGGCAACGTCTCTTGGCTTCACCGCCGTGATTTTGAAAGGCACATCTTTGGTGGACTGGCTCCAGCGGGTAGCGCTGACAACCACTTCGTCCAGCGTCACCGATGCCGGTGCCAGCAATAGGGAGAAGCCGTCACGGCTTAGTTCATCGTAAGATTTGACTAATAGTTGGTAGCCCACCATCCTGATTTCGATGTGGTTGGAACCTTTGAAGGAAGACAAGCCTGCTTGCCCCAGCGCATCTGTGGTGGCCGATGCAGGAGGGGTGCCGCTCAGCAATGTCACCCCTTCGAGCGGTTGATAGCTCTCCAGGTCTCTGACCGTGATGGTCTGACAATACATTGCCAGGCACCACCCCATGCATAGCCAAAGGGAAATGTATTTTTTCATTTTGTGCTTTTTTGTTTTTAAAAATGAAAATAGATTGCCGTTCTGCCCCCGGTGCGACCGGAGCCGGGCAGAACGTTTACAGCCTTGTTGAAACCAAGGAATGGGTCGTAAATAACATTTCGGTTTGGTGTCGTGAGGTGACGCCTCGAACCAAAACCGGTAATTAAATTACGACATGATGTTAGCTCGACTTTAGCCAAAACGCACAATCTCTTTGTCAGTAGATTTAAAGGTTGTCATTTGGCGGGTTTAAGATTTTTGGGGACCAACCAATAAAGTGTGGTTGATGTCAAGCTCCCC
>SCUG01000392.1 GCA_004297645.1 Saprospiraceae bacterium
TATGTGCCACAAAAATCTGATTACAACGCACCGCAGGGTTGGCTCCCTCGTAAAACATGCAGCCTCTTTACTTTTCTTTTCTTTACTTTTCTTTTCTTTTTCGGGCAGGGTGAATGCCCAGCCGGCCCCGGTGATACCATCCGGAGATATTGATTTCCGGGCATGTCAGGTATTCGTTTACAACTCAGAAGATTGCTACAGGCTGGAATTCCCTTTTTTATTCGATTACGACGGTTTATCGCAGCCCGAACCCGACGAATTCGCCTCTGACCAGATGCTTATTCAATTCACCATAACAGGTGACGGCGTTTTCGACCTTGAAGCCACAAAAGCCCTCAATGCGAACCTGCCTTCTTTGTCATATTTTTCAGGATATAGTACTTTCCACGAACAAAGCCCCAAGGTTTTTTATTACCTGCTGCATTGTAATAATAGCATTCAGTGGGATGTTCCTTTTGGCGACTATAGTATATGCCAGATGCCGTTTTTGAAAACTGTTATTATCGGAGACCCCGGTGAGAATATTCTGATTCAGACAAACGTGCAGGTCTTCATCCAGGATTGCAACAATAGTGAAATTGTTAGTGGAGATTCTCCGAACTACACGACGCCGCAGCCGGTGGCCTGTCCGGCTGATTTGTCTGTCGAATTATGGGGGATGCCAACCGGCCCCGTCAATCCTCACGAGGAAGTCACCCCGGCAATCAGGATTTACAATAACGGTACGACGGCTGTCACCCTGACAGACCTGGATTTTCGCATCAGGATAACGGATGAACACAACACATTGCCCGACCCAATACTGGAACCGAACACATTGCCATCGGGTTCGCCACCTGCCTTTTACCACCAGGAGGGGGATGTGTATTACTATTACCTTAATACTTTGGATCCGGGCAATACAATTCCTGCGGGTGGGTTTACGACGCTTCTTGCCACGTCCATTCTGCCGCCAGAGGGATTGGAAAATTTATTGGGAGAATCCAATGTCACAGTAGAATTTGTGCGGCTGAATATTGACGGAGGGGATTGCTGCGAATTAGATGTTTCTTTGGCAAAGGGGAATATTTTGTTTCCCGGCGAACTGCCCTGCGAAAACACGCCAGTTGACGATGTCAGCATCACCATTGCCCCTTGGCCAAGTATCGGCGGGGTTACTTTGGAGGATTGTGAAATTGGCTTTGTCGTCTATGTCAACACCGCCCAAACGTTATTGGCTGACCGGCTTTTGCTTGAGCTTGAGACTGAATTGACGGGTAACTTGTCTCTGAAAAAAATTATCCCGGTTGGCTTGTCCTGCGCTTCCATGACTTCTTGCCCGTCGCTGGGGGGAACTTGTCTGGAGTGTGGCAGCAACTCGATAATTTTAGACTACGATGATGCACTCAACCCGTTATCAATCTCCGATGGGGATGGATTTTTGGTAGTTTTTGGTGGGTTGAATGGTTCGCTGGATGATATAATAATCAACAAAGCTGCCATCCGGGTGCAGGGAATGGCGGAAGCCTGTATCCCCGACATCATTATTGCCCCGGCACTTTCCCAAAGTCTGCCGGTGAGTAATGGTTGTAATTTCTGCAACGACATTTTTCTCGAAACTGAGGGCTATACCGGTATTCTGCCAGATTGTGAGTCCGGATTTTCAGTAAAATTAGTGGTCAATGGCCCGGTCCAGTTAGACCAGTTAACCGTTCAGTTTACTTACCAGGCAACGGGGAATATTGTCATAACTGACATCGCCACTCCACTTTGCGGGGTGGTGAATAACTGCCCTCCTGCCGGCCAGACCCAACCCTGTGTTTCAGTGGATGGCAATAAAATCACCTACCAGGCCTGTCCGGCGTTTGCCAGCCCGGCCCAATCCACCTTGCTCAATATTAAGTTTACCGGGGTCGGTTGCATTAGTGATATTACTTTCACCGGCGAAACAAAAGTGGTAATCCCCTTGCAGGGCGAATGTGTGCCGATGGACATTACCGTGAATAGCCCCTTTCCTGTGTGCAATACCTGCTTTCAGGGGATGTACGTGTTGGGTGGCTCTATTCAAACCGAAGGGGGCGATGGAATGAAAATCGAAGCGGATGACCCGAATGAAGGAATCTACATCAGGGGGGCATCCAACCTGAATGATTGCCCGGGCACATCGGTAGGTTGCACCGAAGAAATTACCGCCACGGACCCCTGCGGGGAATACAACCGCAATTTCATGTGCTCCGAAAATGCCATCTTCTCGGTAAAGCCGGAAAAGGATAATGGTGACGATATGAATGGAGTAACGACGTTTGACCTTGTCCTGATTAGCAAAAACATATTAGGCGTACAACTTTTGGATTCTCCTTACAAAATGATAGCAGCCGATGCGAATCATTCAAACAGCATAACTACTTTTGATTTGGTCGAAATCCGAAAGTTGATACTATTTATTTATACGGGCTTCCCGGGCAACACATCCTGGCGCTTCATAGATGCCGGATACACCTTCCCCAACCCCTCAAATCCCTGGTCAGAAACTTTCCCCGAGTGCAAAAATGTGGATTTGGCATTGCAAAATGCTGCTTTAGATATTGATTTTGTGGCCGTCAAAATCGGGGATGTAAACAACAGCGCAAATCCATGTACCAACTTCACCGGCGGAGGAGTTGAAGACAGGGGGCAAAAAGCATGGCTGTATATGGAACCAGACAAGGCAGCACCCATCCGTTCCGGCGAAACGGTCGCTTTCAAATGCCGGCTGGACAGCCCTGAGTACCTTACCGCCTGGCAAATGGGCCTGCAATTCGACCCGGACGTGCTCCAATTCGAAGAAGCATTGCCGGATTATCTCGAAAGATTTTCTCCGTTCAAACACCTTGGTGCCACGGAGGCAGGGCAGGGCAGGCTCAGGCTGTTGTGGTATGCCGAAGATGCTAAACCACAAGGATTCGGCTCTGGCCAGGATGTATTTACCCTGAAATTCAAAACCCTCCGGCCCGTTGCGGATTTGCAGTCTGCAATGGCATTGGACGGCGGAGTCCTGTTAGTAGCGGGCTACCGGGAAGATGGCACTGCGCTTTCCATCGAGATGGCAACCTGGGTTTCGCAAGATAACCTAAAGGTTGAAAATGCTCTCTCTGAAAAGCTCCGTGTTACCGCCGTACCGAACCCGTTCAGCGACGATCTCCGGTTTTTCATTTCCGTGCCGGAAGATGACTGGTTGGAGTTGTCGGTGTTCGACGTGAACGGGCGATTGGTTGCATCCTGGAGCGGGGAAACCGAAGCGAGGGAAAAGGAGGTTTTGTTCAATAAAACCAGAGACTGGGGTGAAGGCGTGTTTACCTACCGAGTGCAGACGACCCGCCACTCGGTGACAGGTAAAATAACTAAGCAATAGACTGTTTTTGCTATGTTCCTTTTGACAACGCTCTTTTTTTGTCAACGTCCCTTTGTCCCCGAAAAATCGGGGACAAAGGGGGCTAAAAACCACCTTCCCATGAATCGCAAACTTCTACTTTCTATTTTATTCCTGGCGTTCTGCATACATTCCGTCCACTCCACCATCCTCCACGTCAACGCCAACGTGCAGGGCGGCAACCAGGACGGCACATCCTGGGCAGATGCCTTCCCGCTCCTGCAAAGCGCCATCATTGCAGCCCAATACGGCGACACGGTTTGGGTGGCGCAGGGTACCTACCTACCCACTACCGGCACCAACCGCAATATTTCCTTCACCTTGAAAAACGGCGTGCGTTTTTTCGGCGGCTTTACCGGGGTGGAAACGGCATTGGACGAACGGGATTGGGAGGCGAACCCAACCATTCTCAGCGGCGACATCGGCGTACCAGGTGACAGCACGGACAATTCCTACACAGTGGTTTATTGCAATTTTGCCGACTCCAACACCGTGCTCGACGGCTTTGTCATCATAAGCGGTAATGCGGACAATGGCGCCACTTCCGTTCCTCCGTCCAGCCGCACGAAAAGCGGAGGAGGCTTGTACCTGGAAGGCTCGTCACCGCTGGAAGACGTGCGCCCATGGGTCGTCAATTGCCGTTTTGCGTGCAACACAGCCGTCTCCAATGGCGGGGCTGTTTACATGCGAAGCACGGGAGCCGGTTCGTGCAGCCCATATTTCAAGGGCTGTGTTTTTGAAAGCAACCATGCATTTTATGGCGGGGCGATGTACAAGGAAGGTGGGAGCCTATTGCACGATATGTCGGTAATGGGGTGCCGTTTCGACAGCAATTCAGCAGATTTTTACGGCGGTGGCTTGGGGTATAACAGCACCAACGGGAATAAGAAAGTGACTATTAGGGAATGTGAGTTTATTTCAAATAATGGTACTCTTTCAGGAGGCGCTTTCCATCAGGATGTACTTTCCTCGTCATCTCAATTGCAATTTATTGGCTGTCGCTTCACAAGTAACTTCTCTTTAGGCGGCGGAGTTCTTAGTGTCTTCAATTGGGTGTATAATGAGCATTTGAAAGTAGATAAATGTGATTTTAGTTTTAATAACATTCCTGATGGGGCGATAGTAATTTATGATTATGGAGTAATTAATGTTGATAGTTGTAATTTTAAAGATAATAGTCAATCCGCGTGGGGAACCCATTTAACTTGTTCGAATGCTAATTTGATAGTAACAAATAGCCACTTTGATGAAATTGGAATTTCTGATGCAGGGCGGCTTTTAGATATGGGGGGGAATAGCTTTGTTTATTTTACAAACTGTTCTATTTATAGAAACGATGGAGAAATTTCTGTTTTAATAAATACCCATGCAGATGCCGGTATCGAAGGTGGTATTTTTTTAAATAACTCAATTGTATTTGGAAATAATGTGGCTCCATCCGGTTTTTTGGTTTTTTTAGCTAATGACATTATAACATTTACTTTATCCCACACCCTGATAGACGTTCCCGACTGCGCCTCCATCGCCAATGGCCCCGTCACCTGCGGCCCCGGCAACCTCTTCAACCTCGACCCCCTCTTCGCCGACACCGCCGCCTCCGACTTCACCCTGCTTCCCTGCTCCCCCGCCATCAACGCCGGCTCGAACGCCATCATAGACTCCCTCGGAATCCTCACCGACATCGCCGGCAACCCCCGCATACAGGGCGGCACTGTGGACATGGGTGCTTACGAG
>SCUG01000393.1 GCA_004297645.1 Saprospiraceae bacterium
GCAAATGCTCGCTGATGGTGCGGACGTCCACCCCGAACAGCTCCGCCATTTTTTTCTGGCTGAGCCAAAACGTCTCCCCTTCATAAAGCACTTCCACCTTCACCATGCCGTCAGGCGTGGTGTAGAGCAGGATGTCGTTGAATTGTGGCGATTGTTCTTGCATGTTGCCGTTTCTTTTTTTGTAAATCACACCGTCCGAAAATCCTCCACCCCATGCGAGCGCATCACCTGCACGGCGTTCGTCTTCAGCGGGTCGTTGTCTTTGAAGCCCTCATCGAGTACCACGACGCGGGGCGGCTGCATCGCCGCCATAGCCCGGGTGACCTCCTGCGTGAGTGGGCGCTCCAAACAGACGAGCATGGAGCCGCCGTCCACCGACCACACGGTTTTGCCTGCCAGCGTGAGGCGCCCGACCGGCGTGGTGAGCGTGAAGCCGCTTTTGAGGAGGAGTTCGCAGAGCATGGCTTGCTCCGTGCTGCCGGGGCGGATGTAGTCGAGCGCCAGTTCGAGCTGTTTGGTCAGGTCTTCCCGTTCGAGGTCGCCGTCCCAGGTTTTGAAGTTGCTCTCGCCGAGGCGGAAGACCCGGAAGCCAAGGTCGCCCTGGCGGATGCGCTCAAGCTGCTCCTGCGCCTGCTCCAGTTCTTCGTGTGCTTTTTGCTGTTTTTCAATCAGTTTGGTAAGTTCCTTTGGCAGGGCTGCGTCGCTGAAAAGCTGCGGCGGCAGGCTGGCCCGGAGCGTTTTTTCTTCTTCGGCGAGGGCGGCGAGCGTGGCGAGCGTGGCGCTTATTTTTTGCGCCAAATCCTTTGCCTCCGCTTCGATGCGGGCGATGACCCGGCGGATGCGCTCCTTGCCGATGTCTGCGATGCTGCGGTAGCCTGCTTTGGCGGCCTCGCTGTTTTCTTCGACGGGTTCGGGGAGCTGCACGAGGATGAAGCGGCGGTTGCCGCCGTCTGTTTTGTTCAGGTCGAGGACGGCGTGGGCGGTGGTGGAGGAGCCGGAGAAGAAGTCGAGGATGAGGTCATCTTCATCAACAACTGTCTTGAAGACCAAAGCAAGCAATTCCCAAGGCTTTGGAAAGTCAAAATATTCTTTGTCATCAAATAAACTTCTTAGCTCACGGGTAGCTTGAGTATTGAAAACGGTATTCAGAACTGTCGAAAAACCTGTAAAATCACTTTGTAAATCTTTCAAGAATTTCTTTCTGCGAGGGCGTCCTTCAACCGTTTTTGGGAAAATAATTTCCTTGTTTTCGATGAGCGTACTCATCCTTTTTTTTTCATACCGCCATCCTGTGGGTGGACATGGATACACTATTTTTGTAGAAGGGTCTTCCAAATCATAGTGCAAATTAGGGCGTTGGTCTTTTGTGGCCAGTCCTGTCATATCAGCACTCATCCAATCACCTTTAGGGTCATCATCTGGATTTGAATATTTAGTCAAATCTTTCTCTGCGCCCTTCAGTACGCCAGAAGGGGTTTTTCCATAACAGATAAGATATTCGTGGTCAGTAGAAGCGCCATTTTTTGAACGGCTATCAACGTTTTGCCTCCTTTTCCAAATAAAGCTCGCTACAAAGTTTTCCTCACCAAAGACTTCATTCATCATCGCCCTCAAATTGATAACCTCATTGTCATCAATCGAGACAAAAATCACCCCATCGTCCCGCAGCAGGTTTTTGGCTAAAAACAGCCGTGGGTACATCATGTTCAGCCAGCGGGAGTGGAAGCGCCCGTCGGTGTCGGGGTTGGTGGTGAAGCGGTAGCCCTCGTCGTTGGCCTGCCCGGTGTAGGCGAGGTAAGTGCGGAGGTTTTCGGCGTAGCGGTCGGGGTAGATGAAGTCCTTTCCGGTGTTGTAGGGCGGGTCAATGTAAATCATTTTGACCTTGCCGTAGTAGCTTTTCTGGAGGAGCTTGAGGGCTTCGAGGTTGTCGGCTTCGAGGAAAAGGTTTTGGGTGGTGTCCCAGTTCAGGCTCTCCTCCGGCGAGGGCAGCAGGGTGCCGGTGGAGGGTTCCTGTATCAGCCTGAAGCAGTCCCGTTTGCCGGGCCAGGAGAGGCCGAAGCGTTCGGGGCCGTCGTCCACGGCATCGCCGAGGGAGGCCCGGAGGCGGTCGAAGTCGAGCTTTCCGCCCTCGGTGAAGGCTTCGGGGAAGAGGGATTTGAGCTTTTCGATTTGCCCGGTTTTGATGTCGGGGGAGGAGAGGGGGAGTTTTTCTATTTCAGCCATAGTGGTTCGTTTTTCCAGTTTTTATAAAAGCCCAAAGCATGAAGGTCAACAGTGGGGTATTTGATGAATAAGTCAGCGAGTTTGGGCATGAAATGATGGCCGGGGCTGATGGAATCCAACAGGTATTTCATGCAGCAAACATGGATGTACAGTTTGTGAAACTCCTGTCGAGTGGGCACCTGGTTCAACCAGGGGGCCGGAGGCTTAGGAAGTAGTTTGGGGATTCCCGGCAGGTTTTTGTTCCACAACCTGCCGTGGTGGGCGCAGATGTTCCTGATTTGAGCGATAGACTGTAGCCAACTTGGCAGGTAGCTGTGGTTAACGGTGTTCAATTCCGCTGCAATGAGGTCTTTGGATTTCAGGGAGGGCGATAAGTTCCCATATAATTTCGACAAGGTAGAAAAACTGGCCACTTCGAGGGTTTTCCAGGCTGGGGGCCTTCTGGTGTCTTTGTGGTATTTTAGATAATGGGTTTTGATGAAGGTGTCTTTCGACTGTCGCAATTCCCTATCAATGGAAATGAGCGTATCGGTGTGAGTGACTGATTGTTTAAAATTGGCGGCATCTTCAAACCACCAGGGTCCTGCCTCATGCGAAAGGTGATAAATCAGCCTTGTGCGAAGACCAATCTCAATGCGTTCGATGACATCAAAAACAAGCAGCCTGAGTTCCCTGTCAAAGTTGTAAAGTTGTATTACATCATCAAAGCTGTTGTTGGGTTTAAATACGTGGTTGACTTTATCTGACTGCATTGTCCACCAATAGCCTTCCAAGCGGTAATAGCTGATGTTGCGCAGGAAGTGTTCTGCCTGGCTGAGGTCATTTATTGCCAGGCCACGCTGCCGGAGCAACTGTATCTGGGCCTGGATAGTTGTTGCAGGTTTGTTGTACAGCATATTACAAAACAAAAAAAGCCTCGCAGACTCCAACGAAGGAGTCTGCGAGGCATTATTTAAGAAGTAAAAGACACATCCTGGGACGCTGTTCTGATGGGTAGCGTGATGTGTACTGTTGGTGCAAAGTTACGATAAAATACAATGGGTGCAATAAAATTTCGCATTCTTCTACATTTTTTTGAATTAGTTGCCAATTGTTTTGCGATTCGATTTCTATTATGCCGACTCCTGCAAAGGAAACAATCTTATGGCTTTTGAGCGAGTTTCCCAAAAGCTGGTCGAAGCCGGGTTTGCCGCCTTCGGTGAAGGCTTCGGGGAAGAGGGATTTGAGCTTATCGATTTGCCCGGTTTTGATGTCGGGGGAGGAGAGGGGGAGTTTTTCTGGTTGCATGTTGTCGTTCATTATTCAAGGATTGTTTACGGCATTGGACAAGGTGGCTTCCATTCGGAGTTGTGCTACTTCCCGGCGCAGTTCCTCTGCCAGTTCTTCTACGGTAGGCAGGTAGAGCATGTATTTTGAGGCGAACAGTTGGCGGTTGTCTTCCAGCACGGAATATTTTACGATGGCATCGTCCTTTTCCGAACAAAGGATAATGCCGATGGTGGGGTTGTCGTCTGCGATGCGCATCCTGTCCTCGTAATAGCGCACGTACATGTCCATTTGCCCGATGTCGCCGTGCGTAAGTTCACCGATTTTCAGGTCAATCAGGACGTAGCATTTCAGCAGGACATTGTAGAATACGAGGTCAATGTAGAAGTGTTTGGTATCGGTGGTGATTCGCTTTTGGCGGGCGAGGAAGGCGAAACCTTTGCCCAATTCGAGGAGGAAAGCCTGGAGTTTGTCAATTAAAGCCTGCTCCAGTTTTTTTTCCGACAGCCGGGGTTGTTGCTGCAAACCCAGGAATTCCAGTACATAGGGGTCTTTAATCAGGTCTTTCGGTTTTACTTGCTGCGACTGTGCTTGCTGGTCGAGCAACATGCCCTTTTTGTCTTGGCTGGCAAGCAAGCGCTCGTAATAGAAAGTGTTGATTTGGCGCTCTAATTCCCGGGTACTCCATTGGCAGGCGATGGCTTCTTCGAGGTAAAAGTTCCTGGCGCTTTCTTTTTCCACACGGGTCAAGAGCCGGTAATGCGTCCATGTCAATTGGTCACGCAGTGCGTGACCAATTGGAAATGACTTGTAAAACAACCGCATATATTTGAGGTTGGTCAACCCAAAACCGTCTCCAAACTCTGAAGATAGGCGCTTCGATAATTCACGCAGGACGGCGGCGCCATACTCAGCTTTGTCATCACCTGCCTGTTCCTTTTCCACAATCATTCGTCCGATTTGCCAATAGCTTTCCACCATGGCGAAATTGACGGCAGCATAAGTTTTTTGCCGGGCATCGAGCAACAATTGGCGTATTCGCTGATAAAGGTCGTCCAGAGGATGGTTGGTCAGGTTCATCGGTTGTTCGTTTTAGTTAGACTTTGGACCGTTTCACTAACCCCCGGATTTATCCGGGGGATATGGCGTAAATCCTCACTTTTTGTGGGTTTTATACTTTTGAACGCCAGGTTTTGTCCATTTGACATTTGCTATTCAACTTTAGCCATCCGGGTAATCGGGATGCAGCCAGAACCAAATAGGCTTAGTACAAATAGTGAGGGCAATGA
>SCUG01000394.1 GCA_004297645.1 Saprospiraceae bacterium
AGTTTAGCGATGAGGCGGCAAAGCCCCTTTGTTTTACTTTTATCCATAGCGTACGGGTTTAGAAGTTTCGAAGGTTTATAGTAAAATAAGCGCTGTTCGCTAAGGATATATCATGGGTGGACTTCGTAAAGTTAGCGTTTGTTTTCAACAAACAAAGAACCTCCCAATTTTTCTTTAAAAATCGCAGGCAAATGCTTTCCACCGCCCATCAATCTAAGAACCTCTTGGGGGGGGTGGGTTTCCAGGGAAAATGCCAATGAGGGCAAAGAAATATCGCTGAACGACAGTACTTAACCAAAGTGTTTTTTACATTGCCGCCTCAAATCCTGCGCCGCACTTCCCATGACATTTAACCTACCTTGAGAGAACTTACCAGTATTCCTGATTTGACATTCAGGTATTTACTTTTTATCTGACATAGCTTTTAGAAAACAAACCGCCGATGCCAGCGCATCGTCCAGCGGATGGTGTTGCCGGAGGCCCGGAATACCGCAAGCCTCTGTCCTGACGATGTTGATGTCCACAAAGTTGGCGATGTCGTAAAGGGGATACGGCATTTCCCAGGCCCGAGCTTCGGGGGCGTCCGCGACGATCGCGGAGAGGAAGTTGGTTTCGACGGGGAAGAGCGGTTGAAAATCATAACATTGCACCTGATAAAAACACTTGACAAACAACTCCATTACCATGGAATCTTTATTCAATAGAGAAAGACATAACCTGGAAGCTCTCGTAAAAGTAGGCCGCCTTAATGTCGGTCAATTTGATGGTTTTTCTTACTTTATCAAGGGAGACATCTCCGGCATCCAGGATTTCATCTTCACGGTCAAATCCGAAAAGGCAGCCAAAACACTAAAAGCCCGCTCCTACTTCATACAGGCGTTGAGTGAGATTAGCGTGCGGCTTATTGAGGACAAGATGGGGGAAGGCAACATCGCCCTGCTCTACAATGGCGGCGGCAATTTTTACCTTTTTGCCAAAGAAACGATTATTCAAGAGTTGCCCAATATCAGGGAAGCGGTCAATGAAGCCTGCAAGGAAGAAGAATATTACGTGACCCTCTCGGTGGTAAAGACAGGCAATCTTTTCGATTTTGGCGAGACGTGGAAAAGCATTCAGCAAAAATCAACGAAAGACAAATTGGAGAAGTTCGAGGGATTTTCGGTAGTGTACGATGCTTTTACCACACCGCCCGCCGAGGAATGGAAAACTTTTACGCCCAATTTTACAAAGGCTGAAGGTTTTGATTTAAGAACCACCGCCAACCCGTCGCCAAAAGTCAGTTGGAGCGGCATCAAATCAGTCGGCTATAAATTGGAATTATGTCATCCTGATCAGTCGGGCTGCAACGGGAACCAATTTGAAAAAAGCATGGTGAATAAAGTCCCACGATGGGACGGCGACCTGCTGAATAAATATGAGGAGGAAATCAAAGCCCTGCGGCAACAGAAAAAGGAAGATGACGACGACAAATCATCCATTCCGAAAGAAGGCGGGGTGATTGAATTTCAATGGTTGACCCGCTTTGCCAAAGACCGCACCGGCACCGACAAGCTCGCCGTCCTCACCATGGATGTGGACAACCTCGGCAAACTCTTCGACCATTTTGATGAAATTACTGATTTGAAGGCTTCTTCTGATGCCTTGAAATGGTTCTTCGACCACTTCATGCTGACCCTCTGGAATGAAAAATTCACCTGGCATGAAAAACTGGAAAATGACAAAGTCGAAGAGCGGCAGGAGGAATTCAAAAACAACATTTATGTCGTCTTCTCCGGTGGCGACGACTGCTTCCTGCTCGGCGCCTGGGACGCCGTGTTTGAGTTTGCACTGCGCTTGCAGCAAGAGTTCGATTCCTTTGCTGATTGGCTAAAAGACAATGTGAAAACCATCAAAGACAAGCCCACCCTTTCCGCCGGGCTGATTGTCGTTGACCCGAACTACCCGGTGGTTCGTTTTGCCGACTTGGCAAAGGAAGCACTGAAAACAGCGAAGAATTTTAAAGACAAAAATGGCGGGCAACCGAAAAACCACATATCCGTGTTCGGGCAGGTGCTGACCTGGAAAGAGTTTGAGGAAGCAAAAAATCTGAGTGGCAAACTCAGAATTCTCATCCAGGAAAAAGGAGAATCGAGAGCCGTTATCGAGCGCATCAAGCACAGCGCCGACGGCTACGAAAACCTTCAAAATGCAGCCCTGCGAGGCGATGTACCCGCTCCGAAAGTCCATCGCTTATTTTACTATTTGCGAAACGTGAAGAAGAAAGACAACTTGAAGGAGATGAACGAAATCATTCAAGATTATGCGAACGCCCTGATTGCCGCTTTCGAGCAAAAGACGCCGGTCAACCCGATGAAATTCCCGGTGGCGGCAAGGTGGGCGGAATTTCTGACGAGATAACCTTCGCCAATCGGAACATTGGCGGTTCATTTTTCATAAAAACCTTTCAGCCATGAATGGAAAATACAACAACCCTGGCGACCGAAGGGGCGGCGGCAACCGGAACTTCGGCGGCGACCGCAACAAGGGTGGCGGCGACCGGCAAATCAGCCCGGAAGAGTTTGTCAAAGGGGCGCAAGACCACTTCGGCAAGCACTACGCCGACTTGCTCGACATGGAGCACAGCGCCGACCTCGACGGATTGGACAAGCAACTCAAAGCATTTGTCAAGCTGCACTACAAAGATGTCACCTCCTCGCAGTTGCGCAACATCTTCGGCAAAATCAAGCCCATTGAAAAAAAGGAGGTGAACAAGCTGAAAATGCAGCGCCCCAAGCTGGCTTACGTCATTGCCCGCCAGAACAAAAAGCAGGGCGCTTTGGCGCTCATGTACTGGTTCGACGACCTAATCGGGCGGGTAAAAGGAGAAAAGGATGTCGAAGGCTTCAAGACGCTTCTGGAAGCCGTCGTCGCTTATCACAAATATTTTGAAACCTTAAATCCAAAACAAAGATGAAACTCACTGGCAAACTCATCATAAGCGGCAAAATCACCGCCAAAACGGGGCTGCACATCGGCGGTTCCAAATCTTCCCTCGACATCGGGGGCGTTGACCTCAACGTCATCAAAACGCCACAGGGCGTGCCCTTCATTCCTGGCAGCTCGTTGAAAGGAAAGCTGCGCTCGCTGCTGGCGAAAACGGAAGGCTCGCTCGCTGCAAGTCGGGTCGGAATTGGTAAAGAAC
>SCUG01000395.1 GCA_004297645.1 Saprospiraceae bacterium
GCCGTCCACGCCTTTGCGCCGCAGGCGCTTCATATCTTCCACGGTGTTCACCGTCCAGGGGATGACTCGGATGCCGCGCTTGTGCAGCTTTCGGATGTGCCGTTTGCGCAGCAGTTTGAAATAAGGGCTGTAAATATCCGGCTGGAAGCTGAGCCTGCCAAGGTTGTCCTTCCAGCTATCTGTGTTTTCTACGAGCAGGGCGGTGGTCATGTCAGGGGCCTGCTCGTGCACAGCTTCGAGCGCCCGCACATCGAACGACTGAATGCAGACCATGTTTTTCAGACCAGGCCTGCCTGCGATGTGGAGCAAAAGTTCAGCGATTTTTTCAGGCGCTGGCGTGAAAATGCCGTCCCATTCGGGCTGGCTTTTTATTTCAATATTGAAAAGAGGCAGGGGCCGGTTCTGCTCGAGACAGTATGCGATTAAGGCGGCCAGCATATCATCCAGCGAGGGCTTGTGGGCAGGTTGAGGTACCTGCTGCGGGAAGCTGCTGTTGCCCCGGCGGCCGCAGTCGTAGTGCTTGATTTCGGCGTAGGTCAACTCCAGAATTTTCAGGTTTTTCACCTCGGCGGAATCCACAGGTGTGCCATTGGGGTGGGAGCAGATGTGGTCTGACATCCACGGGTCGTGGCTCACGATGAGTTGGCCGTCTTTGGAAACCACCACGTCCAATTCCAGCGTAGTGACGGGGAATTCGAGGGCTTTTAAAAATGCAGGGATGGTATTTTCAGGTGCCAGGCCGCGGGTGCCGCGGTGGCCCTGCCAGTCGAAAGTGCTATTGGCTGATTTTTGTGCTACGGCCATTTGCAGTGCTGAAAAAGTGAAGAGGATGGTTGACCAAAAAAGGAGATATTTTTTCATGTACCGTGGTGTTCATTGGCCCGGCCAAGATAGCAATAAGAAGTCATAATGAAGGGGCCAGATTTTGCGGCATGCGCTTTTTCGAAAGGATTTATTCTATATTGGCTCCATAATAAACGAGTACCCAAAATGAAGTCAACTATTACTTTTATCTGCACCCTGTACATCTCTGCCATTTGCGCCCAGCCGGCTCGTATCACGGCACTCGAAGAATCGTTGCCAGGGAAGCCGGGCCTCGAACTGGTTAAAGGCTACCGGCAGTTGTCAGAGTGGTATTTTGAAGAAAAATTTTATGAAAAGGCGGCTGAAATGGCCAGGCAGGCTTACGACGAAGCCAAAAAATTGAGCTGGGACTTTGAGATGGCCCTTGCCCTGAACCGCGAAGGGAAGGCTCTTGCTAATATTCCGAGCCGCCGCAACACTTCGAAAAGCAAGGCTTTCAAAAGTTTCTTGGAGAGCAACACCCTCACCACCGACAAGGCTCTCCGGCTCGACAACTTCGAACATCTCAAAGCCTTGGCCACCACGCTGGACAAGCAAAAAGAACTTCAGGCCATCCTCCGGGATATCGCAGCCGCAAAGGGGGAAAATGCCGCCCCCACCGTCAACAGGGAAGGCAGCCGCTCCCTTTTCGGGAGAAAAAGGAGAGAGCTTCAGGCTAATACCAAAAACTTAGAAACGGAATTGAGCCAAATGACTGAAGAACAAGCCGCCCTGCAAAAAATGGTGCAAAACAAAGAAGCCGCCCTGCGAAGCCTCTCAGCGGCTCAAATAAGCCAGGAACTTTTGCTTTCAGAGAAAGAGCGCATGCTCGACTCGCTCACCTATTCGAGTATCCTCGATTCACTGGAACTTGCCCACAAAGAGTTCGTGGTGAAAGAGCAAAATGCTGAATTGCAAAAACTCGACGCCGAGCTGGCTTTTAAAGAAAGCCAGCGCAACCTGTTTCTCGCCATCGCCGGAATCATCTTGCTGGCTGCCATTGGGCTTTTCCACAGGTACCACATCCTTCGCCGCCACAGTGCCGTTTTGGAAGAAAAAAACCGCATCATCGTCGAAGAGCGGGAGCGTTCGGAGGGGCTTTTGTTGAACATCCTGCCGTTGGCCGTGGCCGAGGAGCTTAAGAAAAACGGCTTCGCCGAGGCCCGGCACTACGATTCGGCCACCGTGCTCTTCACCGATTTCGAAGGGTTCAGCGAAATTTCAAAACGGCTCTCCCCCCATAAGCTCGTGCAGGACCTCCACTATGCCTTCACCCATTTCGACCAAATCATCGGCAAGTATGGCCTTGAGAAAATAAAAACCATCGGCGATGCCTACATGTGTGCCGGTGGACTGCCCCGCACCGATGCCGCCCCTCCGCTCGATGTGGTAAAAGCTGCACTCGACATCCAGAAATTTCTCGACCATTGGAACGGCGAAAGAAGGGAAAAAGGCGAACCTCTGTTTGAGGCCAGAATCGGCATCCACACCGGCCCCCTCGTGGCGGGGGTGGTGGGCGAAAAAAAATTCGCTTACGACATCTGGGGCGACACCGTCAACTTAGCCTCACGCATGGAAAGCAATGGCAAACCGGGGAAAGTCAACATCTCCGCAGCTACATTTTCCTACATAAAAAATGCCTTCGACTGCGAGTACCGCGGCAAGGTGCCCGCCAAAAACGTGGGCGAAGTGGAGATGTATTTCGTGACGGCGGCGCGGGCGTGAGGGGAGGGCAAAGGCCACGCACAAAACCTAATGGCGCTGAGTTTAGCAAACCTCAAATGGACAAAACCTGGCGTTCAACAGTATATGAACGCAAAGGCGCCAAGACGCAAGGGTGCAAAGGACAAAATGCCATACTGCGTCCTTGCGTCCTTGCGTCTTTGCGTTCAAATTATAATTATTGCGCCGGAGGCGAAATTCCTTCAGATGCAGCCACCCTCCGAAAGAGGCCGTCATTTCCTACCTTTCAGCTCCGCGTAAAACTTAAAATAATAAGGAATAGTCTCGATGCCTTTGTAATAGTTGAACAGGCCGTAATGCTCGTTTGGCGAGTGAATATTGTCGGAGTTGAGGCCAAAGCCGGTGAGGATGCTGTCCACAGCGAGCACGTCTTTGAAGAGCGAAACGATGGGGATGTAGCCGCCTTCCCGTTTCGGTATGGGGGCTTTTCCAAAGGTTTTTTCCATCGCTTTAAATGCAGCCTGGTACTCCGGGGTGTTGATGGGCGTTACGCCCGGTTCGCCACCATGCAGGGTGGTCACTTTTACTTTCACCGAAGGGGGAGCCAGAGATTTGAAATAATTGGTAAAAAGCTCGTACACCTTTTCGCTGCGCTGATGCGGCACGAGGCGCATGGAAATTTTGGCGAATGCCTTGGCCGGGAGCACGGTTTTGGAACCCTCGCCAGTGTATCCGCCCCAGATACCGTTGCAGTCGAGCGACGGGCGGATGGATACCCGCTCCATGGCTGAATACCCTTTTTCGCCCTGCACGGCGGCGATGCCGAGGTCATCCATGTATTTCTGAAGGTCAAAAGGCGCCTGGGCCATGGCATCCCTTTCTGCGGGTGTAGCTTCCAGTACGTCGTCGTAAAAACCGGGGATGGTGATGCGGCCGTCCTCGTTGATGAGTTTGGCAATCATTCCTGCCAGGGTGTTGATAGGGTTGGCGACCCCGCCGCCATACACGCCGGAATGGAGGTCTCGGTTGGGGCCATCCACTTCCACCTGCAAATACGCCAGTCCACGTACGCCGGAGGTGATGCTGGGTACGTCGTTGGCGATGAGGGAGGTGTCGGAACAGAGCACTACATCGCAGGCTAACCGCTCCCGGTTGGCCTTCACCCAGGGGTGATAGCTTGGAGAGCCTACCTCTTCTTCACCCTCGATGCAAAATTTCACGTTGCAAGGCAGGGTATTGGTTTTGTTCATAGCCTCGAAGGCTTTTACGTGCATGTACACCTGCCCTTTGTCATCGCAGGAACCGCGTGCGAAAATGGCGCCCTGTGGGTGAACTTTTGTCTTTTTGATGACCGGCTCGAAAGGGGGGGCATCCCACAGGTCGAGTGGGTCGGGGGGCTGCACGTCGTAATGGCCGTACACCAGAACGGTGGGAAGCTTTTTATCAATGATTTTTTCGGCGTAAACGATGGGATAACCATCTTTTTGTTCGCCATTTTTCAAATGGGTAGTGGCGCAAACTTCCACTGCATCAGCGCCGGCATCTTGCAGGCTTTTTGCCACAGCATGGGCGCAGCGCAGCACGTCGTCTTTATGGGAGGAGTCAGCGCTGATGGAGGGGATGCGGAGCAAGTCTAATAGTTCCTCCAAAAAGCGGTCTTTGTGTTGGGTGATATAGTCTTGAGCTTTTTGCATGGCCGTATTTTTTTAGTTAATTTTTGTTTAGGAACTGCTCAAAGCAGCTTTTCATTCTCGTTCAATAACGGATTTCTGCGAAGCGGTCAAAGGTAGAAAAATGCAGAGTGAATAAAAAAGGCCGTCCGGCATTGGCGGGCCAATATCAATTGAAATGCTCGTCCAAGAGTTCAGTGAGACGGGCTTTGGAGATGCCCACTTCCAGCCGGCCATCTTCGGCAAAGCTGAGAGAGCCGTTTTCCTCGGAGACGACAAAAGAGACAGCCGAGGTACGTTCTGTAAGGCCGGTAGCTGCCCGGTGCCTCAGGCCCGCCGATTCTGGCAGGGAGGAGCTTTCGGAGACTGGCAGTATGCCGCCCGCTGCCAGTATTCTGTTGTGGCCTATCACTACGGCACCATCGTGCAGGGGGCTTTCTTTTTGGAAAATACTGAGCAGAAGCGACTCAGAAATTTGAGCATCTAATTCCACGTAATTGTGGCAAATGCTGTCGAGTTCGAGGTTTTTTGAAAACACAATGAGCGCTCCTGTTTTTGCTTTGCTCATACGGACTAAGGCAGATTTTAAAGCGAGTATATGCGACTGCTTGTCTGGCGCTGACTCGACGTTTGTTAAAAGCCAGCGGCCGAGAAAGGAGTTGCGCCCTTTTTGGGTAGTATTGCCCAGTAGCAGTAAAAAACGCCGGACTTCAGGCTGAAAAATGATGATGATGATGATAAATCCCACGCTCACGAATTGGTCGAGAATGAGCGCCAGCATGTCCATTTTGAGCACCCTTACCAACCACCAAATGACGTAAAGCACAATCACGCCAATGAAAATATTGAAGGCAATGCTTCCCCGGAGCAAGAGGTAAATGCGGTAAATGAGATACCCCACGATGGCTATGTCGAGCAAATCCCAAAGGGAAAAGGATAGAAATCCAATGTCCAATAAATAAATCATGATGGTATGTCAATGATGGAACCTTACTACTTTCCGGCGGTAAAGATGTTTTATTTTTGTTTTTCCTGATAAAACTAATGAGGAAATCCGCCGTGAAACTGGTTTATTTTAATCGCATTCTTGCGCTCTTCGTGCTTTGGGGCTGGAGTAGCGCGCTGGTGGCGCAGGTCGTCAGCACGAATAATGAGGGTCGGAAAATCATCGTATTCTCCGATGGTTCATGGCGGTATTTCGAAGGTAAGGAAACAGCGATGGAGCCGGCCCGTACCCTGCATCCCGATTCCCAGGAATTTGCAAAACCCGTAACCCAGGCCCGTGAGGCCGCCTCCGTAGCCAATCAGACGGCGCTCGTCCTGATACGAGCCAGAGTAATTTTAGCCGCGCTTGAATGGGAAATTGACAGTCTTGAAAACGCGGATGTGAAAGTGGCAGAATCCGGGCTTCATGAAAAGAGAAACAGGCTTTACGACTTGCAGCGGGAGATTGATATTTTGGATGCTCAGCACCATCTTGCTAAAGAATGGGCTGCGCTTTTGGCAAAAACTGCATATTACCAGCCATCGGTGCGGCGGGAGGAATTGGTGAGTTGGCAGCAGGCTCATGGATTTGCCGGGGAAGTCGTGCTGCGGCCCATCACGCCACAGCCCATTCCGGTAATGGCTAATTCAGGGTCCTATAGATTTCATCATGCGCCCCGGCCGGAAGACGATTTGATGCTGCATCCGCCACCAACACCTTGCGAAGTGGCTCACGCTGGCACGGATGCCATTACAGGCCTGAAGCGGTGGGATACCCAGCCCTCTCTGTTGTTTTCAAAAACAGATAAAGCGTTGCAAGCGGCTTTCCCGGAGTCCGACTTGATACGGTGCCACGGGTACCTGACTGCCGTGGCTGGCGGGCTGAGGATTCTCCATTTAGTAATTAGCATAGCCACGCCAAAAGCGCAACACCTGTATGGTTCTTTTGAAAAAGGAGGAATGTTGGAACTCCGTTTGTTATCCGGCGAAAGCGTTCGCTTGTTCAATAACCGCCCCGATTCGGGCATCTGGGATGCGGCTTTGCAATCTACGGTTTACCATTTGCAGTTTCAGATTGGTGGCATCGAAGAAAAATTGTTGCGTCAGGGCGAACTGGATGCTGTATGGCTGCATTGGAGTCAGGTGAAAGAGGAGTTTGAAATCTATGAAACCGACTTTTTCCTTCAGCATTTTTCCTGCTTGGACCAAAGAGGATGAAGTGAATTGGTGAGGTGTTTAATTTCAAAAGCCATTTCTTAAGTTTGCTTTTCATTCAAAAATTCATTCCACGAATGTTAGGCCTGAAATTACCAACCGACCCGCGCTGGGTCAACCTTGCAGAAAAAGACTTGGGAGAAATACTGTCCGACCACGCTTATTGCGAGCAGAAGGCCGCTACCTCTTGCATCTCACTCATTCAGCAATACCCCGATAAGGCAGAAATGGTGCGAAAAGTGGCCCCCATCGTGACGGAGGAATGGGGGCATTTCAGGCAAGTGTTGCTCGAAATGGAAAAAAGAAAGTTGGAGTTGGGCCGCCAGCGGAAAGACGATTACGTGAATGAACTGCTGAAATTTGAAAATAAAGGCGGCGGACGGGAAGAGCGGTTTTTGGAAAAACTCCTCATTTGTGCGCTCATCGAGGCGCGCAGTTGCGAGCGCTTCCGATTGCTCTCCCTGCACATCGCCGAAGACGGCCTCAAGGAATTTTACCACAAATTTATGGTCTCTGAAGCGGGGCATTACCGGCTATTTCTGAACCTGGCCAAGTTCTATTTTGAAAATGAAAAAGTGAAACTACGCTGGCAGGAATATCTTGCTTACGAAAAACGGGTGATTTCCAGCCTCAGCCTGCGTGGCGACCGCATACACTGATAATTTAGGAACTTCATTTGGGAAGGGAAAAATAAACAACGTGCCGGAAAACCGCCCATAAGGCGAACTTGGGGCAGGTTTCTCACGTTGGAATACTAACTTTTTGCTAATCCTTTTTTGCTAAATAGTCAAGAGTAGGTAGTGATTTGTGGCAACTTTTTTGTTTATTTTGGCGTAAGCTTTCATTTCTGTAACCAAAAGCTGATTTGAATCCTCAAATCATTCCGCCTTCCTAATCAAAGACTACACAGCGAACCCTGAACCGTTAACTATCCAAGTATGCGCCAATTAAAAATCACCAACAAGATCACCAACCGGGAGAGTCTTGCCTTAGATAAATACCTGAACGACATCGGCAAGATTGACCTGCTGAATGCGGAAGAAGAGGCAGACCTCGCCCGCAAAATCAGGGAGGGTGATAGGGAGGCGCTTGATCGTCTTACCAAAGGGAATCTCCGTTTCGTCGTTTCTGTGGCCAAGCAATACCAAAACCAAGGCTTGTCGCTCAGCGACCTCATCAATGAAGGCAATGTAGGATTGATGAAAGCCGGCAAGCGCTTCGATGAAACCAAAGGCTTCAAATTTATATCCTATGCCGTGTGGTGGATCCGGCAGTCCATTCTCCAGGCCATCGTCGAATACTCCAGAATTGTGAGGCTTCCTTTAAACAAGGTGGGGTCGTACAACAAAATCAACGAGGCTTATATTGCTTTCGTCCAGGAATTTGAGCGCGAGCCTTCTGATGAGGAGCTGGCCGAGATGTTGAACATGACACCGAAGGAAGTTACAAACATGCTCAAAGGCAGCATCCGGCATCTGTCCGTGGACGCGCCCATTGGAGGTGAAGACAACGACGCCACCATGCTCGACTTACTTCCGGATGGCGACGGCCGCCTCCCCGACGATGCACTCATGGAACAATCTCTCAAAGATGAGGTGCAAGCAGGCTTGTCTATTTTGTCTCCACGGGAAGTGGAGGTTTTGTCGGCATATTACGGGTTGAATGGGCGCAAATCCCTCACACTTGAGGAAATTGGCGAAATGTACGCCCTCACGCGGGAGCGTGTTCGCCAAATTAAAGAGCGTGCCATCCGGCGCCTCCGCAAAGCATACAACAGAAATGCGCTGAAATCCTATCTCGGATAAGCCATCCAAAGCAGCCGGAAGGTTCCAATTTCAAAGGTAGCCCATGCAGTTTCCGCTCGGAATATTATGCGTGCGAAACAACATTTAGCCAAGCCGTTCATTGTGGCAGGGCTTCCCCTTTTTCCGTCTATGAAGGTTGGGTAAATGGCATTTTTATGGTACCATTGGCGCAAGATTTTATTTTCATTTGATAAAGAAAAAACGGGCAACATGGCAGGATTAGCATTATTGGCCATATTGGCATTGAGTGGTGCTGGGATTTACCTTGCATTGAAAACCCTTCAAAACTACAAACCCGGCCGTAATAAAATTCAAAAGGATTTGGCACAGATAAAGGCTGGGTTGCAGCCTTTAGTCAATGACCTGGTGCCTTGGAGCCGTGAGGAAATGGAGCAGCTATCGCTGAATCAAGTGAATAAATCGAATAAGAAAGGAGTGGTGAAAACAGTTCAGGGCATCTTTACCACCATCTATCACGAACCTGTCATCGTGTACAGTTACCGCAAATACGTATCACCCACCGAAAATGCCCTCATCTACGCTCGCACCTCAAAACACGAGTTGATTTACAGGGTAAAGAATAACCAGGTGGAGGTCGTAATTAACAATCAATTGGTGGGTATTGTCAACGCCGGGGGAGTCTTAACCGACTTCAAAGGAAAAAACCTGCTGGCGCAAATTACCCGGTCGGGGCAGGACCTGCTGCTGCCGGTACGCGTGGGCGGAAAGGAAGTGGGAAGTGTGGTGAACCCCAGACACGCCAAAAGGGTAAACCCGCGGGCTTTTGAATTCATCGGCCGCATGCAAGAGGAAGAAGAGGCTTTGTTCCTGTCGCTTTCCGTTCTGGAACTCATCCGGCAGACCCATTGACGGTGGAGTAATCAACTGGCTATCACATTCCTAAAGGTTAGGATGAGGCAATTATTCAATCATTCCGTTGTTTACAGAAAGCTGAGCAGAAGTCTTGGGCTATTACTAAATAGCTGATTGCAAATATTTTACCCTTTTACATTCCGGAAAAATTTCATTGGAAATGTTGGGAGAGTAGGGCAGAGTTAAATACTTTTGGGCCGTCCGTTCGGCATCCTGGATTTGTCTGGATTCAAAATAATCAAAATAATAATAGAACGGCAGGGCATGGCAAGAATTGACCTAATCATGGTCTATAAATTCTGAACATAATTGTAACAATGCAACTGCCATCACGTATCATGCTTAATTTATGATAGCCCGGACAGGTTAGCCGGTGCGGGATTATTATAAACACATCTTCTTAAGCGGGTTAATGCACTCCGCAAGCCCTCTGGATAAATACAAGCATCTGTTTGTGCAGAAGGGATAAACTAACAACTTCAATCATTGAGAACATGAAAGGTTTTATACTCCACCTTACATCAATACCAAGTTTGGAAAAGAGAGGACGGCGTCCTTTACAATTGGTGTTATGGCTCCTCTGTTTGGCTATTTTGCCTGGCAGTCTGCTGGCCGAAGGCTCCAAAGATTTTGTGAATTATCCTGGTTACAGGATGTTTCTCGATACCCGCGACGAACAACAACTGAAGGTGTTCGCCAACGAAGGTGAAGTCATCAACTTTGGGGCAAGTCATGTCGGTATTCAGGGAGGATTTATAAAAATTTACAGGCCCGATGGTACGCTGGCAGCCACATTTGATAACACCGGGCCTTCGACAGGGCTGGCTATTATTTACGATAATGTGCAGGAACTCGCTGGCCCGACTGGCGGCGGTACCACCATGGGACCAGGTTATATACCAGGCACGGTACAAGTTGGTCCGGGAGAGACCGGTATTTGGACACTCAAGATCACTTATCCGTCGTATGTCAATGCCGGATTCCCAAATATACTGAACAATGCACCCTGGACGCGGGCTGCTGACCAACCCAACTCCCGCAGGGTAGTGCTCGCATGGGATGTCACTGTCACTGCTGACTCACCCGGCAATATGGGCGGCAAACCCATTGAGGGAAGGCTCTATACCAACGAGCATATTTCCCTCATTAATGGAAACGGCTTCACCACTTCCCCTATTTTTTATGTACTCACTGTGGATGGTTACCTCTACCAGGTCAACATCCTGGCTGCCGACCCCTTCCGCTTCCCGATTTCTTCCAACTCCCGCGGTCTGGTGGATTTTAATCGGAATGCCATCTACAAATCCAAGGCAAAAACCAGCTATAAGCGGAGTGCTACCCCTGCAACCTGGAACCCCGACAGCTTGTATCTTTACGAGCCGCAGGCCCAGGATTTGGGCAACTTGGTGAACAACAAGATATTCTTCAACCTTCCCGATACCACTATGCCAGCGGCGGCCACGGTCACTGATATTTTTAGGCAAAACACACATCAAACTTGGCTCAACAATAGTTTGCAGGTACTCATTCTCCTTGATTTTCAATTCCAAGCCGCTGTTTCGGATGGCACACCTTGTGCACCCGGATTCATGGAGATTGGCCAAGGTGGCTATTTTATTTTTAATACAAACATCGGGGGGTTGGCCACAATGGACCTTGACATCAACAACAACGGTGTCTTCGATGACCCTGTGGATGTTCATTTAACCGGCGAGATTTCTGCCGGCATTGATTCCCTGTTTTGGAACGGAAGCGATGGCCTCGGCGTGCCCCTGCCCAGCGGCTCAAACCTCAACATACCTTATCGCGGTGACATCCGGTTCGGCGAACTTCACATCGCTCTGACCGATGTGGAAAACAGCCCTGGTGGCGTTACGTTCGACTGGCTCAACGTGCAACCCGGACTTCCCGACAGCCTTTTTTACTATGACCACAGCGACATCGGCGGCCCTGTAAGCGGCGGCGGTACACCTAATAATGCCTTGCCCACCTCCATCCCGTTTACCTACGGTGGAAATTTTGGCAATGACAAATACATAGACCAATGGTTCTTTATCAAAGAACCCATCCCTCCGGGAGTCCTTTCTTTAACTATTGTGGACAACTGCCCCTGCTCTTACGCCAGCCCGAAGCTGAAGGTAGTCGAAGGCGGCGGTGTGTTCTGCGAAGGCGCTACCCTGACCATGAGCGTCACGAATGATACCACGGGCATTGGTGATCTGACCTACAACTGGACGGGGCCGAACGGTTTTTCATTTTCTGAAACCATTGCTGAAAGCGATACAAGTACCCTAACCATTGCCCCACTCACGCTTGCTGCTGCTGGCAATTATCAAGTGGTGGTGACCACAGCCAGCAGTTGTGGCGATACACTGGTGCTACCCGTTACCGTTAATGTCCAACCGGTGGTGAGTGCAATCACCGGCGGTGGCAGTTTCTGCACCGGCGACAATGTTACCCTCACTGCCATGAATACAGCTCCTGGCGTGGCTTCAGTCACCTATACCTGGACAGGCCCGAATGGCTTTACCGCCACAGGTACAGCACCCGGCAACACCCCCTTTTCTGTCGCAATCCCGAGCATCACTGTTGCCGCAAGTGGCACCTATACGCTATCGCTGGTTTCAGACCTTGGATGTAGTTCTGCCGCTGCCGCCGTGAATGTCATCGTGTTGCACACGCCGGCAATGGAAGTGGTTGCTGGTGGCGGTGCTTCCTGTGAAAATGGTGACATTACCTTTACCGCCATCAATACTGACAGTACAGTAGTGACCATGACTTGTACCTGGACCGGCCCCAACGGGTTCTTTTCTCAACAAGTGGTGAATGGCAGCGATACAGTCACACTTTCGTTGACAAACGTCAGTAATTCCATGACTGGTAATTATTCATTGGTTTGTAGCAACAATGGCTGCGCTTCGGCACCGCTTACTTTTAATCTCCAGGTGAACGCCACGCCCGAAATAAATGGCACCAGCCCCAACGGCGACTTTTGCGCCGGATCGAATATCATACTTACGGCCATGAATGTGGTGGCAGGCACTGGCCCTATCACATACACCTGGACCGGCCCCAACGGATATTTTTTCTCAGCCCAGGCCGCTAACCCGCTCGGCCCTTTCGATGCTCCTATTCTAAATATAGATTCCACCAATGCCGGTACTTATACTTTGGTCTTAGAAACAGTCGCTGGATGTCCAAGTGTGCCACAATCGGTCATTATTGGCATTTTGCCAACTCCGCTAATTTGCAACGTTAGTGGTGGCGGCGATGCCTGTGTGGGGCAAACGGTGGTTTTATCCGCTGAAAACTGCACGCCTGGAATCGGCCCCATCATCTATACCTGGACCGGCCCGAATGGAATCGCAGGTGCGGGTGTGGGCAACGGCGCAGGGCCTTTTGAAGCCGTCATTAACAATATTCAGTTGTCAGGTTCCGGCACTTATTGCCTGACCCTTCAATCCGCTGATTTCGGTTGCCTTTCGACACAAGTTTGTGTGAATGTAAACGTATTCCCCGGCCTGAATATCATTGATATTACGCCGGATAGCACCTACTGCGAAGGCACCGATGTGACCCTCTCTGCCACCAACTCGGTCGCTATTGGCGACATTATCTATACCTGGACCGGCCCCAATGGCTTCTCGTTCACCGATACAGTGCTGAGCATTGACCCACTATCGGTCGTGTTGCCGTCTATTACGGTCAGCGACTCTGGCCAATATATCCTCACTTTGACTTCCACGGCGGGCTGTACTACAGAACCCGATACCGTTCTGGTAAATGTGGTTCCCGGCGTCCACAATGTAACTATTACAGGCGGCGGGAGTTATTGCGAAGGAGCTTCGGTAGATTTGGTGGCTACGGCTGAAAGTACAGCTACTGTACTTATTTTCACTTGGACAAATGAGGCGGGCGATACCATACAGGTGGACACTTTGCCACCTCCCGGCCCATCAGTTCTTAGCTTCCCCACGGTCACAGCGGGTATTTACACCGTCACAGTCACCACTCCCGACGGTTGTGATGCCTCAACTTCGGCATCTGTGGGCGTCACGCTTTTACCCAATATCATTGATATAAATAGCGATACCGCATTGTGCGAATTAGATGGCCTGCTTCTTTGCGGTCAAAATGGCAACCCGGCAATCACAACGTTTGACTATACCTGGGTGACACCCACCACCGTCATTACAGGCGTAGGGCACGACACGGCCGTATTCTGCGACTTCATCGAGCCGCTCGCAACTTTCGGCGCCGGGCTTTACACCCTCGTACTGTCGAATGAAGGCTGCACCGATGTGGACAGCTTTTACCTTGACCTGCATCCCAATCCCGTCATTTCTTCTATCGCCGGTGGCGGCACTTATTGCGAAGGTGATTCGATAGTGCTCACGGTTTGGAATACTAATCCGGCCGTGGACACAGTAATCGTTACGTGCCTTTTGCCGGACGGCAGCGTTGTGGTTGATACAGTGGGTGGATCGGACATAGTCAGCATTTTGCTGACTAGTGGCGGCACGGTTTGCTGTAGCATGGAGTCGCTCTTTGGCTGCCAATCGGAGCTGGTCTGTACAGAAGTTTTCATCCAGCCAAGTTGCCATGTTTTCTTATTAGATTCTATCGAGTTGTGCCAAGGCGATACCCTGCTCCTCGATGGCATCAACTTAATCTTTGGCACAGACACCGTGGAATATACCTGGACAGGTCCCGGAGGATTCCTGTTCACTGGTACAGCACCCTGGGGAGGCCCATTCCCGGCCACCGACCCCGATCCAGAAACCGGTTATTATTGTCTCACCGTAGTTACTAGTTTTGGGTGCTCTTCAAATACGGACTGCACTTTTGTCACTGTAAATCCATTGCCGGAAATAACCAATGGCATAAACGGCGGCGGCTCTTATTGCGACAATGAAACCGTCACACTGACTGCCACAGTATCCATTGCCGGCGGCGGCATTATAAGCTATGAATGGACGCTGGATGGTGTGGCCATTGAAACGGGTACCGTCGCAAGCGGTGCAACGCTGAGCCTTGTGGCCACTGAATCAGGCGTCTATTGCCTGAACCTCACTTCCGAAAAGGGTTGTGAGTCTGGGCCCAAGTGCACCAGTGTCACCATCAACCCGACACCGCAAATTCTCGAAGTCACCGGTGGTGGCGCCTATTGCGAAGGTGAATCGGTGGTGCTGAGCGGCACCGGCGTACCGGGGCTGGGCATTGTGACTTGGGTATGGAGTGGTCCCGATTTTGAACAAACGGGAACTGCCCCGAGCGAAGGGCCTTTCACGGCCACCATCACGGGCATCATTCCGCCGCAGGCGGGCGATTATACGCTGACGCTGACGCTTGGCGATTGCGTCTCCAACTCGGCAACAGTGACGGTGGAGGTGAACCCGATGCCTGTGATTACCAATGTCATCGGCGCCGGCTCTTATTGCCAGGGCGAGTTAGTGACCATCTTATTTACCATTGACCCAAACGGGGCCAACAGCGTAGATTATAGCATCACCGGACCAAACACCAACCAAACCGGTACTGTCACGGAGTTGACAACGGTGACGTTAGAAATTTCCGTAAGCCCGGCTACTGCCGGCACCTACACCATGATGGCCATATCAGATGCGGGTTGCGAAGCAGACCCGGCTTTTGTAATAATTTCTGTGCGGGAAATAGACCCGGCTATCCTCAACGCATCGGCAACCTTGCTTTGCCAGGGCGATGAACTGCAACTGACCACCAACGCACAGGTGGGCCAGAATATAACTTACGAATGGTACAAAGACGGGCTACTCATTGCCACCACTTCTGTGCCTGTGCTCGATATTCCCAACCCCACACCGGGTGAATACACCGTGGTGGCGCTGGTGGACGGTTGTTCGAGCACCTCGACTCCCGTTGCTGTGACGGTGGTGCCGGCACCAGTGGCTACCGACGACTTTTTCTCCGGCAACCTCAACGAGCTGCTCACTGGCAATATCTTGACCAACGATAACACCACCGGCAATGTCACCCTTACCTTGCTCACACAGCCGTCGAATGGCACGGTCACGGTGGATGCCTCCGGGAACATCACCTATACGCCAAATACCAATTTCGTGGGCAACGACCAGTTCAACTACCAGGTTTGCCGCGACGATTGCCCTGACCTTTGCGACCAGGCCACGGTGTTCCTCAATGTTTCAACGCAAACTTGCGGAGTGCCGAATGTGCTGACCCCCAATGGCGACGGCATCAACGATATTCTCGAAATTCTTTGCCTCAAAGGCGGAGACTTCCCTGATAACAGCCTGCGCATCTTCAACCGTTGGGGCGATGAGATTTACGTCGCAGAACCGTACCTCAACGATTGGGACGGCACCTATGGCAACGACAAGAAAGAACTTCCGGCCGGTACCTATTTCTATCTTTTCAGATTGGACAAAAACAACGGCGAGTTTGAGGCGGGCTATATAAAAGTTGTAAAATAAGGCGCAAAGTGCGGCGCAGCGGCCTTTCTGCTAAGGGAGGCCGCTGCACCTGCTCCAGCGTTTGTTTTTTCTAAAAAAATCAACGTAATGAAGAAGTTTACATACACCCTGCTCATCACTTTTATCACGCTTTCGGCATGGGGGCAGAGTGAGCAGTTGTTCACCTTTTACATGTTCAACCAGTTGAACTTTAACCCCGCTTATGCCGGTTCAAAAGAGGTGCTCGACGCCGGGGCCATTTACCGAAACCAATGGTGGTCGGGGGTGGATGGTTCACCGAAAAACCTCAACGTGTTTGCACACATGCCGTTTGCAGGCCGCCGCAACGGTTTCGGCATCAACTTGCTCACCGATAAAATCGGGCTGGACAAAATCCTGTCCGTCGGGTTGAACTATGCTTATCGCATCAAGTTGCAAAACAACAACACGCTGGCATTAGGCCTCGGTGCCCGCTTCGAGGGAGCACGGGCTGATTGGGCCAAAGTAAATGAGTTTGTATCATTGGGAGATGGCAGTATCGGTACCGGGGAAGACTCCCGCACCACCGTCAATTTCGGTCCGGGCATGTATTTCACCAATCCCAATTTTTACCTCGGCGTTTCGGTACCCCGGTTGCTGCGCAATTCGCTGTACGAAAACAAGGATGCTTTCGGCAGCGATGTCAACACCTATTATTTCCAGGGCGGCATCATCCTGCCGCTCAGCAACAACGTCAAATTGTACCCGAACACCCAAATTCGCTACAATCCGCATGCGCCGTTCGACTTCGATGCCAACGTGAACTTGTTGTTCTTCGATGCCCTCACGGTGGGTGCGAATCTCCGTTATCAGGAATCCGTGGACGGGCTTCTGATGTACCATTTTAAAAACGGTCTCAAATTGGGCGTAGCCCTCGATTTTACTACTTCCGAATTGAGCAAAGCCACAACCGGCAGTTACGAAATCATGGTGGGTTACACCTTCCCATGTGAGGATTGCTTCATCAAAAACCTGCGTTATTTTTAGGGATTTGCGTTTTGGAGTTGTTTCGTTTCAATTCCTCAGCCACATCCCTGCCACCTTCAATCCTGGAAAAAAGGCTTGCAATGAAAAATACTATACCCTTACTTCTGCTTTTAACCGTTACCCTCAGCGGCACGTCATTCGCCCAGACGGACTCGCTGACCAACATCAAACAAATCAATACCGAAGAGCTTGATTTCAGCCCTGTGCCTTATGGCAACGGCGTTATCTACACTTCCTCCAAAAGCAACCGTTTTCTGCAATGCCCGTCTGAAAACCTGGGCCATTACACCGACCTGTATTATGCAGAGCGGAAACCCGACGGCACTTTCGGTGAAAGGGTAGCCCTGAAAGGCAAGGTGAACGGCAAATACAATGACGGCACAGCTACTTTCAATGCCTTGGGCAACAAAATGATTTTTACCCGCAACAGCCTCAATGGCCGGAATGCCAAGGATAGCATTTTGCTGAAATTGTACACGGCGGACCTCGAAGGGGACATCTGGTCCAATGTCACGGAACTGCCCTTCAACAGCGACGATTGGTCATCCTGCCACCCGGCGCTATCACATGACGGCACACTCCTGATTTTTGCCTCTGACCGGGATGGAGCCATGAACGGCAGCATGGATTTGTACGCTTCCCGCTTTGAAAATGGCGATTGGTCGCAGCCAGTGAATCTCGGCCCCGATGTCAACACGAACGGCAACGAGATTTTCCCCTACCTCGACGAGAAGGGCAACCTTTTTTATTCCACCAATGGCCGGGGCGGCAATGGCCAACTCGACATTTTCGCCGCTCAGGCCGATGCGAACGGCAAATGGATAACAGCCGGGAACATTGGCACACCCTACAACAGCAGCGACGACGATATTGCATTTGTTCCTTTGAATAACGGAACGGAGGGCTATCTGGCCACCGCCAACCGCTCCGGCGGGAAGGGCTTAGATGATATTTATTATTGGAAACGCTCGCCCAAACCGCTGCCCGCCGTCATCGTCGTCATAGACGAAGCTACCGGGGAGCGCCTTCCGGGGGCTACCGTAAATGTCAACCCCACCAAATTGGGTAGTACGCTGGATAAAATTTACGGCACAGGTGAACTTTTCGCCAACCACCCCTTAAACCTGACCACCGATGAAAATGGAAGTGCTGCCATTCAAGTGGTGCCGAATTCTGAGTATTCCATCAACGTGAGCTTAGCGGATTACGAGCCGGCCAATCGGACTACCTCCACCGCCGGCCTCACCGCTCAGCCCGAATACATCATCCCCATCAAACGCAAGCATTATACTGCCAAGCTCACGGGCATCGTTTTCGACAAGGATTCCGGCAACCCCATTCCGCTCGCAGGTATCAAATTGTTGGACAAAAACACGGGCCAAACTATCACCATCAAAACGGACGGCAGCGGGGAATTTACCTCCGAAATTGATTGCGGCCACCTCTATGAAATTACAGCCTCAGCTACTGGTTACGAGGGCAATATCATCACACTCGACAATTTCGAGATGGACTGTAAAAAGAATGGCGAAGTCCATGTAAAGATACCGCTCCAGCGGGCAATGGTCGTGTACCTCGAACCCATCTTTTTCGATTTCGACAAGTTTTACATCCGGAAAGGCGATGCCCAATCCACCCTCGACAACCTCGTTATCTTGCTCAACAAATACAACAGTTTGAAGGTGAATCTTGGTGCCCACTGCGATTCGAGAGGAACCTACGGCTACAACGATATTTTGGGGGCAAACCGGGCAAAAAGTGCTAAGAGTTATTTGGTGAAAAAAGGCATCCCTCAAGACCGCATTACCACGACAGATTTTGGCGAAAGGGATTCCATCAACAATTGCGTGGATGGTGTCATCTGTCCCGAACCAGCGCACCAGCTCAACCGCCGCGTGGATGTCCAACCGGTCAGCCACAACGAGCTGGGCGTGGATTTCAAAACGAGGCCCATCAATACTGACGTGGGGTCTAATTGACGCAGTGTTTTGTATTAGAAAATACGGGAAGCCCCCGGCGCCAATATTGAGCACCGGGGGCTTCTTTATTGGGTGGTTTTGAGTGCCCTTCGCCCTACCGAGGAAGGGTGCCCCGCTAACACAGGGTCTTTCCTTCAAATTAACAACGTCATCGCTGATTCCGGTCTCCAAGACCGGACACCTGTATCAGTACGTCTCCTGACGTTCGTGTACTTTGCCCCGCTAGCACAGGGTCTTCCTTTCAAATTAACAACGGCATCACTGGTTCCGGACTCCAGACCGGAACCAGCGGGGGGTTAAATAATTTATTTTCCGGAGGGGCGGGGAAGGACTAATTTGGAAATAGGCAAAATGGAGGCTTGCGCTGCTTCCCGGTACTGTGAAGCATGTGGCAGAATACCAAATTTCCCCGATTGAATCCAGTAATAGGGCTGCTTTTTTGCTCTCAATTTGATGATTTCAGGCGCATGCTCTTTCAACCAATCTTTCAGCCACTGTAATTTTTTCAAGACAGTACTAACCTGGCTTGTGTAGGCTGAATGTACCTCTATAAAATACACTTCTGCTTCGTATTCCAGGGCGTAGTCCCAGCGATTGTCATTAGGATACATTTTTTGAGCGGCAAGGCATCCATCAATATCAAGGCTGCCACCGCATTTAGCTTGGTCTGCCAATTCAATTTTGGTACTGTAATTTAGGGGTGTTAAGAGAAATAATTTCGACGCTGAAGGACGCTGATTCTTATGATTTTTTATGAAATAAAAAATCAGGAACAGCGTGAAATCATAAAGAACCAGCGTCTTTCAGCGTCAAA
>SCUG01000396.1 GCA_004297645.1 Saprospiraceae bacterium
TATCGGCGGCGCTGCACCCGGCTGCCTGCACAGTGGCGATGTAGGTAGCGGGTGCGTCCACTACGGCCATTGGGGCATTGGAAGACCCCATGAAATTGCCGCCCGGCGAGCTTGTCCACTGGTACAAAATCACCCCCATCGAAGTGGCGGCTGTGGCGTTTAGCGAGAGGAATGTCTGGGTGCAGGTGAGGGTATCGGGTGGGGCAATATTTACGCTCACATACACCACCGTCAGGTCAAGTGTGACGATGCTGTCGCAATTGAAAAACGAGCTGAGGGTGTCGGTATAAATGCCCGGCAGGGTGTGCACGATGCTGCCAATGACGACCGAGTCGCCATTGCAAATGGTATCGCTGAGCATAGTGGTGACGGGCAGCAGCACCGTCAGGTCGAGCATTATCACGCTGTCGCAGCCGAAGAAGTTTTGCAAGATGGAGGTGTACATTCCCGGCAGGAAAAAAGTATCGGTGCCCAAAATGTACTCTTCACCCTGGCAAATGGTGGCTGCGATATTGGTGGTGTCAACCGGGAGCACTGTAAGGCTTAGGTTCACAATGCTGTCGCAGCCCCCGAAAGCGGTGAGTGTGTCGGAATAAGTGCCGGTGGCAGTATAGGCTGAAGTGCCGGTGAATATAGTGTCGCCGGTGCAGATGGTGTCGGTCAGGCTCACAGGCGGCAGCGGTGCTGAAATGTTGACGAAAATGCAGTTGGTGTTTATGTCTCCGCAAAAGGAAGGGGCGGGGCCGGTCAGGTCGCCAAACAGTGCGACGGGCGTCAGCGGAGTGCCAGGCAGGGGCAGGTTGGTGGTGTCCGTCCATTGAAACGAAAGGCCGCAAACCTGGTAAACGCCGGGCGGATATGCCCGCAAATCGGTCAGACTATCGTAGGTCAGCAGGGTGTCGTTTTGGAAAATGGGGTAGGTGTAGCCGTAGAGCGAGTCTTCCGGAACGACGGCGCCATAGCCAGGGGTGGGAGTAAGGAGCAGGGCACTGTCGCCCTCGCAGGCGTACACGTCGGGTTCGAAGGCTAAGTTGCCGGCATCGGCATCGCAGCAGAGCAGCCCCGACTCGTCGCACAGGATGACCTCGAAATCGAGGATGGCACCTCCGTTGAACTGGGCCGTATTGTTCACTTCTAAGCACCATTGGCCGTTCACAGGCCCGCTGTTAAAATCTTCGAGGCAACCCACGAAGGGATGGTAGGTGCCAGAGTAAGTTCCATTTTGCCAGGGGCAGTCATTGGGGCAGGCATCGAACTGGCAGGGGTAAGGGCAATTGTTGATGGTATCGGGTGCGCATGGTTCGCTGCACGGTACGAAGAGGATGTCCCAGGTGGCGATGGGCGTCCAGGTGTTGCAACTCCCCGAAGCATCAACGAGCAGGGTGGGCGTGCCATCCGGAGAAATGAGTGTCAGGTCCATGTTGCCGATGAACCCGTGCCGGAACTTGACGTACACGCCGCAAACGCCCTGCGTGGGGCTTGACAGGTTGTTATTAAAAGCGTCGGTGATGTCGTAGCAAACCTGGGTGATGGAGTTGGCGGGGAAACTATATGGACAATTTTCTTCATCGGCGCAGCCGCAATTTTGCGCCTGCAAGCTCGATGCCGTGCACATGTAAAGGATGGATATGAGCAGTGGGATTATGCGCATAGGTTGTAATCAGTCCGTGGGAAATAATTGCCCGTATTTGGCTGCCGGTTATTCCTTGAAGGGTCGTGAACTTGCGGGGGTTTTGTTTTTCAATCAGAAGGATAAATCCCAAACAAGCCAGCGTTCCGTTTTGGTGAACTGCTCAGCTCAAACGAGGAACCCAGTGAATTTTATTCAAAATTACAGGAAAAAATTGAAAGGGTGCGGGTCGTAATTTTGATTTCTTCCAATTGTCTAACATTATGCAATGTTCGACTTTGCCCCGGCCCTTTTGGAAAGGCCGTTGGGGCAACTTTACTCAAAGTAATCCTTCATCTTGTCGAAGAAACCGCGTTCGCCCTTGCCGGGTGCGGGGTCGAAGTTCGGCATGTGGCGGAGTGCTTCCAGCATCTTCCGCTCTTCGTCGGTCAGTTTCTTGGGTGTCCAGACGTTTACCTGGATGAGTTGGTCGCCGGGTTCGTAGCCCTGCACAGAGGGCAGGCCCTTGCCTTTGAGGCGGAAAATTTTACCGGCCTGGGTGCCGGGCGGCACTTTGATTTTCACCATACTGCCTATTACGGGCACTTCGATAGATTTTCCGAGGGCTGCGTCGGCGAAGTTGAGGTACAGCTCGAAGATGATGTTGTTGCCGTCGCGTTGCAGGTGTTCGTGGGGTATTTCTTCGATGTTGATGAGCAGGTCGCCTGCCGGGCCGCCTTTGGCTCCGGCGTTGCCGCGCCCCGACAGGGAGAGTTGCATCCCTTCGGCGACGCCGGCGGGGATGTCGATTTCCATGGTTTCATCGCCATAGATGCGTCCGTCGCCTTTGCAGGTGGGGCAATTAGCAGTGATGACTTCGCCGCTGCCGTGGCAGATGGGGCAAGTAGTGGTGGTTTGCATCTGGCCGAGGAAGGTGCTGCGTATTTGGCGCACATATCCTGAGCCGCGGCAGGTGCCGCAGGTTTGTTTGGAGTGGCTGTCTTTGGCTCCGCTGCCGCCACAGGTGTGGCAACTGATTTGTTTTTTTACCTTGATTTTTTTAGAAACGCCGGTGGCAATTTCTTCCAGGGTCAGCCTCACTTTTATGCGGAGGTTGCTGCCTCGCTGGCCGGAGGGTCTGCCGCCTCCGCCGCCTCTGGCCCCGCGGAAGAACTCATCGAAGGGGCTGCCATGGCCGCCGAAGATGTCGCCAAACTGGGAGAAAATGTCCTCCATAGTCATGCCCTCGCCCCGGAATCCACCCCCGCCATTGTTGCTCAAGCCGGCGTGGCCAAAGCGGTCATAGCGGGCGCGTTTGTCTTTGTCGCTGAGCACCTCGTATGCTTCGGCAGCTTCCTTGAAATGTTCTTCTGCTGCCTTGTCACCGGGATTGCGGTCGGGGTGGTATTCGAGGGCTTTTTTGCGGTATGCTTTCTTGATATCCGCATCGTCAGCGTCTTTGGATACGCCGAGTATTTCGTAAAAATCTCGTTTTGCCATTTCTTCTTTGATACTCGATTCTTGATTCTTGATTTTTGATACCGGATGCAAAAAGCCAATACGCTGTCCGGTTTTGCGCAGGCAACGGCGGGAGAATAGCAAGCATCAAGCATCTATTTACCCACCACAACTTTGGCGTGGCGAATGATTTTTTCGTTGAGGCGGTAGCCTTTTTCAATGGTATCCATCACTTTGCCCTTCATATCGTCAGATGGAGCGGGGATTTCCGTGATGGCGTCGTGGAGTTCGGGGTCGAAATTTTCGCCGTTGCTTATCATGGGGTGGAGGTCTTTGGCTTTAAGCGTGTTATAGAGTTTGTGATAAAGGAGTTCTATGCCGTCGCTCCAGCCGTCGCCATTATTTTCTTCGGCGAATTTTTTGGCTCTGTCAAAATCATCTAAAACCGGCAGCAATGCTGACATAGTGTCCTGAGCGGCGGTCCTCATCCAGTCTATCTTTTCGCGAATTGAGCGCTTCTTGAAGTTGTCGAATTCGGCATACAGGCGCATGTATTTTTCCTTCAATTCGCCCAATTGTTGGCGCAGTTCCACCAACTCGTCATCGGAACCGGACGCTTCAGGAGCTTTGTTTTCAGAGGTGCCACCGGCTCCTGTTGTTTGTTCATTCTCTGCTATCAAAGTGTTGTCTTCTGATTGCTGTTGCAGCTTTTCATCCTGCTTTCCGGCAGTTTTATTTTTCCCGGCCATATTTCGCAATTTTTTTAGCATAGTTTGAACGTGCTCCACATCAATATGTTTGCCATTGCCAGTTTGGCAGAATGGGAGAGCAATTAGCGATTACACTTCTGGCCGTTTGCCGATAGGTATCGGGATTTGCCATTGGTTATTGGCTAAATGTTCGAGCACCCCGTTGCAGGCTTCGTCGAGCATTTGAAAAACCTTCTCGAAGCCGTTGTCGTCCCAATAAGGGTCGGGGACGCTTTGGTCGCTGCCGGGATGGCTAAAATTCAGGATGAGATGGACCTTGTCGTGTTGTTTTTTGGTGGTGGCGAAGCGGAGGATATCGCGACGATTGGAATCATCCATGGCGAGCACGAGGTCGAAGTTGTCGAGGTCGTGAGGTTTGAACAGGCGGGCTTGTTGGTCTGTAATGTCAATGCCGTTCTGGCGGGCGGTGATGATAGAGCGATGGTCGGGGTGTTCGCCGGTATGCCAGGCAGAGGTGCCTGCGGAGTCCACTTGCCAGTCGAGGCCTTGTTGCTTTATTTTATGCTTCATAATACCTTCAGCTAACGGAGAACGGCAAATGTTGCCGAGGCATACCATCAGGATTTTCATAGAAAAATATCGTGTTTTACAGGGGCAAAGATTTGAAGCCAAATACACGCTACCGAGCTGCCCATCTCTCCTTTCACATCCCGGTTTTGGTACGGGGCTTCCTTCGGTTGATGTTCATTGAATATTGTCACCTCACCACCCCCACCGTCATATTTTCATCATAGTCGCCTTTGATGACGGGTGACTGGCGGTTGCCGGTATAGGCCCGGACGTTTTCGTCCACGAAATTGAAAAGCTCTTGTACGGTAACGATTTTGTTGCCGTTGGCATCGGCCTCGCCTTTCAGGCCGCGGATGAGGAAGTGGCTGAACACGCCCTGCCTCAGGCCGCTGCTTTCGAGCGAGGTCTCGTCGGATTTTGAAGACATGATGAGTGCTGTGCCTGCTTTGGCCTGTGCGAGGGTTTTGTAATAATCTTCCAACACATTGCGGGTTTCGCCGCCCTTCATGGCCAGCAGGCTGCCTGAGTGGCAGGCATCGGCGATGCAGAGTTTGTATTTGGCCGGGCTGGTCTCTAATATTTTATTGATTTCCTCGTGTTCCAGCTTGTTATTATAGCCGTCGAAATCTATCGGCAGGAAAGAGCCGCGCAGGCCGTGCCCGGAGAAGTACAACAGAACGAGGTCGTTTTCACCGGCTTTACCGAAGGTCTCGTTCATGGTGTTGATGATTTTTTCCCGTGTGGCATCTTCATCAATGAGGATGCTGACTTGGTCATCGGTAAGGGCACCGCCTTCGGGGCTTTTCAGGAAGGCATACATGCGGTAGGCATCGTCGTCGGTATAGCGTAGGGTGGGCATGTGGTTATAGGATGAGATGCCGATAATTACGGCCCATAGCTTCATTTCGTGGGCTTGCCGGATGGCCACATAGTCGTCTGAAGTGAGTGTGGGCGAGGCCGTTTGCGCCACTTCTTCGGGGTCTTTATCCCCCATGTAGGAGCCGTCTTTCCAGAACCCGGCGACCTCCGTACTGTCGGCGAGGAAGAGGGTGCCTTTGCCGTTGAAGTTGCCGGTGCGCCACGTTCCGGTGTAGTGTTCGCCGTTGGCGTAATGAATGATGCCCTCGCCTTGCGGGAGGCCGTTTTGGAAGGTGCCCACGTATTTGGCAGCGCCATCTTTGTAGATGTACGTGCCGGTGCCGTTTTGGCAATCGCCGCTGATGCAGCCCATGCGGCCCGGTTCTATTTGGGCATTGCCGAGGTACTCGCCCTCGCTCCATTCGCCGGTGCTTTGGGTCGTGTCCGCGTAATAAAAGGTTCCCTTGCCGTGTTTGAGGCCGTGGCTAAAAGCGCCGGTGTAGTGGTCGCCGTTCACATAGCTGAAAGTACCCCATCCGTCCGGCAGGCTATCGAGGAATTGGCCCTCGTATTTGCTACCGTCGGGGTAGCCATAGACGCCTTCGCCGTTTTTACAATCACCACTGATGCAGCCGCTCTGGATTTCTTCTTCCGCCACGGCGGCCGCTACTTTTTCTTCGGGAAAGAGGGTCTCGATGAACCCGCCATTTTCGTCTAAGGGCAGGCCTTTAAGCCAATGGCCGGTCCAGGTACGGCCATCGGCTATCGTTTTGGTGCCTACCCCTTCGGGGTAACGGTGCACCCACTCTCCGCGATAGACACTGCCGTCGGTGTAATAACAAGCACCGATGCCGTGTATTTCGCCGTCTTTAAACTGACCGATATATTTGGCGCCGCTGGGATACATGAAAATCCCTGTGCCGTTGGTGCAATTACCAGA
>SCUG01000397.1 GCA_004297645.1 Saprospiraceae bacterium
GCGCCGCCTCCGGCGGTGCCGGGGGGAGGGGATATTGGGGGCTTCGCCCCCAAACCCCTAAGCCAGCGAAGCCAGCGCCCAATACCCGGGATGGACAAAACCTAACGCTCGACAGTATAGATATGTGCGGACGGCTGGAATATTGGAAAACGGATGCGCGAAGTCTTTGAGATTCCTGCTTTATTTGGCCTCCAATATTTTGAAAAATGACAGACATACTCGCTCAAGCTTACGACCCAGAACACTTCCGCTGGCAAGGGCACCAGCTCGTTGACCATCTGGCTGATTATCTTGCCGGCATGTACTCCGGCAGCGATTCACTCGAAAAAGTGCTGCACTACGCCAGCCCAGAAGAACTTTACCAACGCTGGAAAGACGACCTGGCGCAGGCGCCAAACCCTGACCTGCCCGCCTATTTTGAGGCCATCCTCCACGACACCATTCATATGCACCACCCCAAATACATGGGCCACCAGACTTCCAATGTGGCGCCCACTGCCGCACTCGCCGGGTTGGCCGGCGAGCTGCTCGACCCCGGCATGGGTGTGTATGAGCAGGGCACGGCCGGGGTGGTGTTCGAGCGCCTCATCACCGAAGCGCTGGGGCGAGAAATGGGCTGGGGCGAAGCTACCGAGGGCTTCCTCACCTCCGGCGGTACCCTCGGCAATCTGACGGCTATGCTCTGTGCCCGGCAGGTGATGATAGAGCGGGACGTGTGGGAAAATGGTTTCGAGGGGCGGCAGTGTGCGTTCCTGGCATCTTCCGAGGCTCATTATTCCATAGGCAGAGCTGCAAAAGTGATGGGCATGGGCAGCCGCGGCGTGGTGCCCGTGCCGGTGAATGAGCGTTTTCAAATGGATATCTCCCGGTTAGAGGAGTGCTATCAGCGGGCGGAAAACCAGGGGGTTAAAATCATTGGTGTGGTGGCCAGTTCTTGTGCTACGGCCACTGGCAGCTACGACCCCCTTGACGAAATCGCCGGTTTTTGCGAAGCAAAAAAACTGTGGCTGCACGTGGACGGGGCGCATGGCGCTTGCGTCATTTTTTCTAAAAAACTCAAATACCTGCTCAAAGGCATCGAGCGCGCCGACAGTGTCATCCTCGATTTTCACAAAATGCTGATGGTGCCCAAATTAGTTACGGCGGTAGCTTTCCGGCGGCCGGGGCATTCTTACCAGACCTTTGCCCAAAAGGCTTCTTATCTCTGGGACAAAGACGAGGGGCACGAGTGGTACAACCTCGCCAAGCGCACTTTTGAATTGACCAAAAGTTTCATGAGCGTGCGGGTGTACGCCCTGTGGCGCACCTACGGCACACAGCTTTTTGCCGAAAACGTAGAGACGCTTTACGACCTGGCCAGAACCTTTGCCCGGCTCATTGCCTCAAGCGGTGATTTTGAAATGCCGGTTGCCGTGCCGGAGTCGAACATCGTTTGTTTCAGGTTTTTTCAAATTGGATGGAGCGAGAAAAAGACCGAACGGGTAAATGCGGAAATTAGGGAAAAGCTCGTCATGGACGGCGAGTATTTCATCGTGCAAACGAGGGTGCAGGGCAAACTCTACCTGCGCACGACGCTGATGAATCCTTTTACAACGGAACGGGAATTGGCGGGGCTGTTGGAGAAAATTCGGAATGTGATTGGGTATTCGGAATTGGGTATGGGGAATGAGTAAACAATACCCAATACCATGCTCACCGCTTGAGCACCCGGAAGCGGCGGAGCAGCCGTTGGTTGTTCTTATCCTTTACGATGGCAAGGTAATGGCCAGGTGGCACCTTTCTCATTTCCACGGCTTTGAGGTATTCGCCTTGCCGTTGCCGCGGGATTTCCAATCGGATGACTTCTTTCAGCCGGATATCGATGAGACGAATTTCAACATCGCACTGGTTCACGACGGCGTATTTTACCATGACATCTCCACTGTTTACATCGGCCAACAACTGCGGGCAGGACTCCCAGTTGGCGGTTTCGTCTTCTTCGGCTTTGGCGGGTTGCAGCACTGGGCCCTTGTGACCGGAAGCCTGGCCTTCGTTGCCTGAGCGGGCGGCGAGAAGTTCCTCTCCGAAATAAGGTGTTGGCCCTTTGAGGCGCGGTATGGTGATGACATCGCCGGAGGGAGGGCTCCAGATTACAAGCCCTCGCGGTGCGAGGAAAATATTAGTGGGATTAACCTCTGCGACACGGTCAGCGCCATCGGTTTTCACGAAGCGCACTTCTATTTTATCCTCATCCACAAAAATCCAGTGAAACTGGTTGAAACTTTCGCTGGCGCGGGTCCACGATTTGTCGTCGTTGTTTTCACGGAGGGGGGCGCCCCAACAGCCCTCGCCGATATAAACCGTGCCGGTCACATCGTCGCGCACGAAGCCGGCATCGCTGCCGCTGCCTGGTTCGGGGCGGATGGGCCAGGTGGATTTCACCACGTGAGCGTCACATTCCACGGCGAGGTTCATTCCGAATTTGAGGAACAGGGTGGCCCAATAAACGACCTGGTCGTTCTTCTCTGGTTTCTTTTTGGTGTGTGGGCGCATGGGGTGGTGGTATTGTGCGACTTTCCAGGTGACGTTGGTATTTGTGCTGAGGTCTTTTTCCAACCATTCTCTTTGCTGACCTCCCGCCGGCATCATGGTATTGAGGGTGTAAATTCTCAATAAATCGCCACCGAGAGTTAGGGCGTAATACGCATATTTATCCGGCAGATCGAAAAGGTCTATGAGGGTTTGGTTGCTTTCCTCGTGGTTGCCCCTGGTGACGATGATGGGGGTCATACGGCCGTCTTTGGAGATGGTGAGTTGCCAGTCTTCAAACCAATTCCGCCATTGTTGGTCTGCATCATCCACTGTGAAGTCGCCGCCGAACATGACGCAGTGTGGGCGCAGCTTCGAGACGAGATAATTGGCATCCTGGCAGGCGTCCCGGAAGTTTCGTGAATCACCGCCGGCGATGATGGAGAGGCGTTCGTTCCGGGTGTTGGGAGCGGTGGTAAAAAACATGCGTTTGCTTACGCCCTCACTGTCTTTTATAAGAAAATAATAGGTGGTATTGGGTTGTAGGCCTCTAAGCCGGACGAAATGGTTGCTCATGCCTTTGGCGTTCACCACACGGTCGGCCTTTCTGACGATGGTGTACTCGAAAGCATTGCTACCATGATCGTTGATATCGAGGTACAGCATGGGGTTTTCGCCCGAAGTTTGGTTCCATGCAATGACTGCTGTGGTGGAGGGGTCGTCGTACCAAACGATGCGAAACCTGTCGGAAATGGCCATGACCTGCCAGGCGGCGAGGCATAGAAGAGCAGTCAGGTGAATATTTCTGAATTGTTTCCTGCGCATCAACAAAAATTTAAAAGGTTTTTGTTAAGAAAATAGGAGGTGCAACAAGGGTGTCAGGATGAAATACAAAGCGCAAGGATAAAAGATTTTCCAACGGGTTTTATTGTAACTTAGCGCCGCTTTTCTTCGAAGGCACCTGTTTTCCATCATCTTTAAAAGAACCTGCCGGGAAGTAATAATGTTTTGAATGCCCGTTCCCGGTTTCAACGAGCAAGCATGAAGAAGGATACTGCTATTTTTCAGTTAATTGGAAAAGAGTTGGAGCGCCAGCGAAAGGGCGTTGAACTCATCGCCTCCGAGAATTTCACCAGCCCTGATGTACTAAAGGCTATGGGATCCTGCCTCACCAACAAATACGCCGAGGGCTATCCCGGCAAACGCTATTACGGCGGCTGCGAGGTGGTGGATGAAATCGAACAACTGGCGATTGACAGGCTGAAAGAACTCTTTGGCGCCGACTACGCCAACGTACAACCCCATGCCGGGGCACAAGCCAACGCCGCCGTTTTTCTGGCTGTTTTGCAACCCGGCGACAAAATCCTCGGCCTCAATCTCGCACATGGCGGCCACCTTTCACACGGCTCTCCTGTGAATTTTTCAGGCAAGGTATATCAGCCTTCTTTTTATGGTGTAGAAGAAAGCACGGGCACCATTGATATGGATAATGTGGAGGCTACCGCCCTTCGGGAAAAACCAAAACTCATCATTTGTGGGGCTTCTGCCTATTCCCGCGACTGGGACTACAAGCGATTCCGGGAAATAGCTGACAAAGTGGGCGCCCTGCTCATGGCTGACATTGCCCACCCCGCCGGACTCATTGCCGCAGGCCTGCTAAAAAGCCCAGTCGAATATTGCCATTTCATCACCTCCACTACTCATAAAACGCTGCGGGGGCCGCGTGGTGGCATCATCATGATTGGCCGCAACTTTGACAACCCGTGGGGCCGCACCACCAAAAAAGGCACTATCATCAAGATGAGTTCTATCATAAACAGCGGGGTTTTTCCCGGCATGCAAGGCGGGCCGCTGGAGCATGTCATCGCTGCCAAAGCCGTTGCTTTTCACGAAGCCTTGCAGCCGGCGTTTAAAACTTATGGAATGCAGGTTGTGAAAAATGCGCAGGCCATGGCCAATGCATTTTTAGCCAAAGGCTACAACATCATCTCCGGTGGCACCGACAACCATCTCATGCTCATTGACCTGCGCTCGAAGGGCGTCACGGGTAAACAAGCTGAGGAAGCACTGGTGCGCGCCGGTATTACCGTCAATAAAAACATGGTTCCTTTTGACACACAATCTCCATTTGTCACGTCGGGCATCCGTGTTGGTGTGGCAGCCATCACCACCCGCGGAGTGGATGAGACGGCTTGCAGCAAAATTGTAGAATGGATGGACGCCATCATCACCGGTACCGGGAATGAAGAACTCATCAACCACACCCGTATCGAAGTGAACCGGTTCATGGAACAATTTCCACTGTATGAAGCAGAGAAAACGTTGGTAGCTTAGTTGGGGCTTATTTCAGCCTTATCAACCTCATCATTAATCAGCCGGTAGCAAATCCAGACTTGACCGCCACTGCCACGACATACACCATCAAGCTGCCCCAATTCGAGGGGCCTTTTGACTTGCTTCTGTTTTTCATCGAACGGGACGAGTTGGATATTTACAATATTCCCATCGCCAAAATAACGGACGATTTTCTCGGATACATACGGCATATAGAGGCCATGAACATTGACCTGGCCAGTGAGTTTATCCTCGTGGCGGCTACACTGTGCCGCATCAAGGCAAGGCTGCTCCTCCCCCGCAAACCCGTGGACGAAGAAGGCAACGAAATAGACCCCCGTGATACTCTCGTGGAGCACCTGCTCGAATACAAACGCTATAAAAGTGTGCTGGACGAAATGAGGCAATTGGAGGAGGTGCGCTCCGTGCGGGAGCCGCGCGGCAATGTCAGCCGGGAGCTGCGGCAGATTGCTTCCGCCGCCCTGGTGGATATGGAGTTGGAAAGCCTTACCCTCTTCCGGTTATTGAAAACCTTTGAGCGGTTGGTGAGCAAATTCGATGAAAAGGTAAACCGGGTGGTGCATACCGTCGTGCGCTGGAATTATACTATTGACGGGCAGCAGGACTATATTTTTTCTAAAATAAAGCGCGGCAAGAAAGCAGACTTTAGCGGCTTGTTCAAAGGGCTGGAAAACCGCATCCATGCCATCGTCACCTTCCTCGCCCTGCTGGAGTTGCTCAACATGAACAAGATTCAAATCATTCAGGGCGATGGAGTGAATAATTTTTGGGTAGCGGCCAGTGGGAATGAATAAATACCTGCCATCTGGAGCACTCGTCAAAACTTCACCTTTCTCATTCTTTCCAAATCACGCTTCGTGTCTTTTTCTTTGATGCTTTCCCGTTTGTCGTAAGATTTTTTGCCTTGGGCCAAGGCAACTTCCACTTTCACGATGTTGCGTTCTGAAAAATAGATGCGGTATGGCACGATGGTCAGGCCTTTTTCTTTCACCCGGCGCTCCAATTTTTTTAGTTCAGGTTTGCGCAGCAGCAGCTTGCGGGTGCGGCGGGATTCGTGGTTTATGAACGTGGCGTTGTCGTATTCGCGGATGTACATACTGCGGATGTACAGCTCCCCTTTGTCAAACAAACAATAGGCGTCTTTCAGCCCAGCCTGTCCTTTGCGGATGGACTTAACCTCAGAACCTACCAGCATGATGCCCGCCTCGTGTTTGGAGAGAAAATTATATTCGTACTCCGCCTTTCGGTTTACTATTTCTATTTTCTTTGCCATGTCGTAGCTATTGCTGGTTGATAGCTGTAAAATATCAGCAATCAACGGGCAAATATGAGCTATTTCAGTTTCACCGCCGTGCCGTAAGCCAGTATTTCTGCGCAACCCTGCATGATCATCGAAGTAGTAAAACGCACGTTGATGACGGCATTGGCACCAATGCGTTCGGCATCGGCCACCATGCGCTGAAGAGCGTGTTCCCGCGATTGGGCTATAAGTTTTGTGTATTCGGGTATCTCCCCGCCGACGAGGTTGCGGAAGGCGGCGCTTAAGTCTCGTCCGATATTCCTGGCCCTGACGGTATTACCCCGCGCAATGTCTATCACTTCGGCTATTTCCCTGCCGGGAATAAAATCGGTTGTGCTGATGATAATGTCTTCGTATGCCATAAAATGAAAAGTTTTGTGGCGAATTATTTCGCTCAAAATGCGCTGGCCCTCACTAATAACACTACGCCAAAAACTATAAGCGCAATGCCGGCGATGCGGCGAAGCCATAGAATGAAATTAGGCTTTAGCCAGCGGCGGATGAATTTTGCCAATGCCACTTTTACCGTGTCGGACACCATCAGGGTGCCCACCAGCCCGCCATAAAACCATCGTGCCTCGTGCGGCTGCAACCCCCGCTCGGTGAAGAGCATCCCCGATACGCCGATCCAAAAGAAAAAAGTGAAAGGATTGACGGAATTGATGAGGTAGCCCCGAAACCAAAGTGCAAAATACGAATGGTGGCGCACGGCCTTCGTTTCAAATTTGTCTATGGCCGGCGGCTTTACCAATAATGCTCCGATGCCAAAAACCAAGAGTATGATGCCCCCGGCAATTCCGAGCGTGAACTCCAGGCCATCCCATCGCAGCAATTCGGCAATGTACGACACCCCGAAATAAGTGAGTGTGATGAAACACATATCGCTCATCCAGATGCCGAGACCTACCGTCCAGCCTGCCCGAAACCCCTCCTCGATGCTCGTCTGTATGAGGGCGAAGAGGATGGGACCCACAAGGATGCTGAGGGCGAGGCCGAATTTTATGCCATTCCAAAGTAAGTCCATCGCTGCTTTAAAAAGTAAAAAAGAACGGCGAACTTAAAAATATATCGTGGCAACTACCCGGCGGCAACCGCCATAATTTCTGAATTCGCAAAGATAGATGCCCTGCCAAGTTCCAAGATTTAGTACACCATCGGAAATGGGGATGCTCACCGAGCTACCACTTAACACAGCTTTTATATGCGCAGGCATGTCGTCGGGGCCTTCCAGGGTGTGGGTGAGGCCTGGCTCATTTTCAGGCACCAGCCGGTTGAAAACCATCTCGAAGTCGTTGAGCACCGAGGGGCTGGCGTTTTCGTTTATGGCCAACCCGGCGGAAGTGTGTTTGATATATAAATGCAAGATGCCCGCATCCGGCAAGGTGCCGATATGGCGAAGAACTTCTTCCGTAATTAAATGGAACCCCCGGGGAAGAGCAGGGAGTGAAATCTCTATTTGCCGTACCATACTGTGGTTTTGCCAAGGGCAAAAATAGAAAGTTTAGTCTGGAGAAAATTATCTCAATAAGAAAACAGTTCGAGCTTCGAGGGAGTGGCTTGTTGGAGTGGCCAAGCGGCTGATGCTCTTTTGGAGTACGAATTAAAAAAAGGTGGTATGTTTTTTGAAAATTAGATGGCTTCAACTCAAACAAAGTCCAGTAACTCCCGTAATTGTTGACTCATGGAGTTTTTATTAAAATGAAAACCCGGTAACTTTGTTCCCCTCTGTAAGGTCAACGACTGGACTTTTTATTTTTTTCTACCTTAATTTTGAGAGAATATTTTTGGCAAACACAAACACTTTGAATGAGGACAAATAGAGAACACAAACCACGTACACGAAATGTTGAAGCAACAACTTACCCAGAGATTACAGCAAAAACTGTCGCCACAGCAAATTCAGCTCATGAAGCTGCTGCAAATACCGACGGCAGTACTTGACCAACGCATTAAAGAAGAGTTGGAGGCAAATCCCGCACTTGATGAGGGCGATGAAACTGAAGAAGAATACCAGGAAATGAGCCGCTCCGAGGACGACCGCACTGAAGAACCTCAAACAGAAGAAGCTAAGGATGACTTGGAACGCGACGAAATACCACCCGATGAAGAGGTCTCGCTCGACGACTACATCAACGATTATATTGATGATGATGAGGCAACTTATAAACTGAGAGGCGACAGCTACAACCCCGAAGAAGAAAATAAAAGCCTCCCCATTGCCGTAGAAAATACTTTCCACGAATATATGGAGCAACAACTCGGTATGCTCGATTTCAAAGATGACCGGGAGAAAACCATTGCCCTTCAGATTGCCGGCAGCATTGATGATGACGGTTATTTGCGCAGGGAAACGGAAGCCATTCTTGATGATCTTGTTTTTTCGCAAAATGTGGCGGCCACTAAAGAAGAGGTGGAGTATTGGATGTCTAAAATTCAGCGGTTCGATCCACCGGGCATCTGTGCCAGAAACCTCCAGGAGTGTCTGCTGCTTCAAATTGAGAATAAGCTGTCCCGCGATGATGTTTCGTATGAAGATAAGCTCATCCTGAAATTATCGACCAGAATCATCGAGCAATACTTCGACGAATTTACCAAAAAGCATTACCAGCGTCTGCAAAGACAGTTGGGCATTACGGAGGATGAATTGAAAGAGGCCATAGACGAAATACTAAAGCTCAATCCCAAACCTGCCAGCGGTTATGTTTCTTCCACTCGCAACCCTCATTATGTCGTCCCCGATTTTATCATTATCAACAACGACGGTGAACTCGAACTCACACTGAACGGCCGCAATGCTCCCGACCTGCACATCAATAACCACTATCGGGAAATGCTACGGACGTATAAAAGCACAGTAAAAGGAAGGCGTGCTACCAAAACAGAGAAGGAAGCCGTCATGTTTATCAAACAAAAAATAGACAGCGCCAAGTGGTTCATTGATGCCATTCGTCAGCGGCAGCAAACCATGTTCAATACGATGTATGCCATCATGAACTATCAATACGATTATTTCGAAATGGGCGACCAAAAGAGCCTGCGGCCCATGATTCTAAAAGACATTGCCGACATCACTGGTCTCGACATTTCTACCGTGTCGAGAGTGGCAAACAGCAAGTTTGTGCAAACAGAATTCGGTACAAAACGCCTCAAAGATTTTTTCTCGGAAAGCCTGCAAACGCAGGATGGTGAGGAGGTCTCTACGCTGGAGGTGAAAAAAATACTTACCGACATCATAAAAGCTGAAAGCAAGCGGAAGCCTTATTCCGATGAGAAACTAAAAAACCTGCTTCAAGACAAAGGCTACAATATCGCCCGGCGCACTGTGGCTAAGTACCGGGAACAACTGAATATCCCAGTAGCAAGATTGCGCAAGGAATTATAAGAGCAAGGCGCCGTCTAAAAAAAAGGAATCCCGAATTTTCAGAAAGATGAAAATTCGGGATTCCTTTTTTGGAAAAATAACCATTGAAAATCTGATTGCCAACGCCATTTCAGGCCGCCGCCTTGTTCTGAATTCTCGGGTAATTACGCTGTACTCCAAGAGAATCGAGTCTTTACTTCTCACACCAGCCCTTGATGGTTTTCCGTAAATGCCAGTATAGTCGTGATGATGATCAATACCCAAATGGCCGTGTACAGCCAGGCAAATGGTTTGCGATTTTTCAGCATTTCGGGAAAGAGGGTGGGCTTCCCGGCAAATTTCCCTCTGGGGCGGCTGGGGAAAAAGAAAGTTTTATAAGTCTCTATTGTCGCCACTGTAAACCCGATGGAGCACATGGCGATGATGACGAAGTTGCCGGTCAGATTAGCGGATACCCAGGCAAAGAAGTAGGCGATGGCAGGGCTGCGGAAAAACTTGAAAGTCTCGAAACCCTCGATGGGAGCGTCTTTCCAGGCGCCGCCAAATGCTGATACCCAGCCGCCAATGCTGAGGATAATCAATATCAGGTAGGGATTCAGTGATACATTGCCGGCCTTCCATGCTTGCCAAAAAATGACGACCCCCCAACCGACAAGCACTATGCCGCCAATGTAGAAAAACGCTGCCACGTAGCGGGCAGTCTTGCTCTCCACCACTTTGCCCATAACGTGCAACTGCATGGGGATAAAATATTTCGACTGGTCTTCCGAGCGGAGGAAGGTTTTCCACGTTTCCAGCGTCAGCCGCTCAATCATATAAGTGGCTCCCCATAGCAGAAGAATGCCCTGTGCCGTGGTGACATCCAACTGTGTCAGTTTCCAGACAATGGGGCCGTAGATGGCTCCGATGATGGCGCTGCGGGCGTATTTTCCCCAGCTAAAACCTTCGTGGGGGCTGTCTTTGTACATACCCCAAGTGGATGTGTGAAGCCCGGCCAGAAAGCCGGTGATGAGTGCAATGAGTATTTGCATTGAACTGTATTTTTGAGCGAGGAAGTGCCGGTTGGCGGGAAGACTCTTTTGCTCAGCTTCCAACTGACACCGGAAAGCGGCGGCAAAGGTAAATAAACTCAGATTAGTTAGCAGTCTTCCGTACTGGAGGAAATCTAAGACGGGATTGGCCAACTGATTGCATTTGCCTGGCTTTCCTCCACCGGAATCTCACTTTGGCGTATTTTTGGCCAAAACATTACACCATGAGACTCATTATTATCGCTCTTTTCTTTTTCGCAGCCAATGCATTTTCCCTTGCGGCGCAAGACCTTTATGACCCTGCCAATATCACGACCATTGAAATCACTTTTGCCGAAAGCAACTGGGACCAACTGCTCGACGATTTTTATGCTGCCGGCAATGGCGAACGCCTGTCCGGCACGGTGAAAATCAATGGCGTCAGCTTCGACAGCGTGGGTATCCGTTACCGCGGCGGCAGTACCTACGACCCCGCCAACGCCAAAAACCCCCTCAGCATCAAACTGGACTATGTGAAAACGCAGAACTACGATGGTGTCGAGGTGCTGAAACTTTCCAATGGGGCGAAAGACCCGTCGTTTCTGCGCGAAGTGCTGACCTTCGAGATTGCCCGCAACTACATGGAGGCACCCCGGGCAAAC
>SCUG01000398.1 GCA_004297645.1 Saprospiraceae bacterium
TTAAAAATGAGGAGGCTCGCCTCCTGAACCTCGAAAACGAAATGAATCTACTCAGCCCGGAATTTGTTCTGCGGAGGGGTTTTAGCCTCGTTCTTAAAAAGGGGGGGCAAATTGTCAAGAGATCTACGCAGGTCCAACCCGGCGAGGATTTGGAGTTGATTTTTCAAAAAGGCAAAGCAATCAGCACGGTAAAAAAATTAGAACATGAGTAAGAAAACCAAAATGACCTACGACACGGCAATGGCCGAATTGAAGGAAATCGTCAACAGCCTACAAGAAGAACTATCGGGCATGGATGAATTATCAGGGAAGATGCAACGCGCCGCAGAACTCATTCGGTTTTGCCGGGAAAAACTTCGTGCTACCGAGCTTGAAATCGAAGGATGTTTTGAAGAGCAAGTGGAGGAGGACTAAAAGTCGAAAGGCCTGCCCGCTATACCAGCCGCAGGCCTTTCGTTTTTTAGTCCACGATGGCGACATGCTTTGTTTCGATGCCTCCCTTTGATTGAAGAGTCACTAAGTACATCCCAGCCGGCAGGCCGTAAGCCGGTATTTCAATAACTGAGATACCACCCGGCAGAGGATAGTTTTTAATGGTGCTGATTACTTGGCCGCTCATTGTTCTCAACGTCAGGTCAATTTCGAGACTTTGGGGCGTTTCAATATTTACCAAAACTGGGTCAGTGCCTTGGACTGGATTGGGTTGAATCCACCAGTTGTCAATGCCGGGGACTTCAAACGTGCCACTGAAAATATCACCGGTCTTGAAGATTTTTGGCGATGAAAAACCGGAACATGTGGAATAGTCGTTGTAGGCCAGCACCTTCCAAATGTATCCTTTGTTTGGCTCAAGGTTATTCAGCACCAGTTGATTTTCGTCCACTAAAAACCGCAAATTACCAATGGTAGAGTTGGCGATTTCTACAAGGTAATGGTCGGCGGCAGGCAGGTCTTCCCATTCCAACACAACCCAATTGTAAGTGTCCACAGTCTCTCCGGGGTTCGGGCTGATGATGGCTGGTGGTCCGGTGATTTGGGCGAGGTTGGGCGTAAAGGAAGGCCGCACGTAGTTGCGGCTGCTGTGGAAAAGGCTGTTGCTGATATTCGTCTTTTGGTCAGGGGTGAAGGTGTAGCTACTACAGCCGAAATGATAATTCATTATATTCTCTTTGAGCGGGCTGACAAGCTCCCCGTGAGGGTCTTTGGCGTTGCCGGTGTAGGTACAGTCGCCTGAAGGGAACATGTAATCTGCCGGGGTATCGCAAATGGCGTCTCCGGCGGTGGTGCAGTTCGTGCCGTCCACAAATTCATTTGGGGTCTGCCCGTCCGGAGCAGTGAAACCCACCTGGATGCCATGAACCAACGGGTCCCATCCTCCACTTGATTCCCAACCACTAAAAGGGTGGGGGAGGCTAAAAAAGTGGCCTACTTCATGGCTCAGTACGCGCACATCGTCCACATAGGCTTTCCCTACGACAATCCAGTCAGCGCGGTCGGGGCCAGTGCTGGGACCTTGGTAATAAGCAGCGGCCCCGTCGCCGGCGTCATTTACCACAAAGATGTTGATGGCGTTGTAAATCATTTGACCATCAATGGCATTATAGCCGGAAAATCCACCCGGATTGTTATACACGGCAGTATTGTTATAGTACTTGAACTCTTTCAGGTAAAACTGAATGTCCTGGTCAGCATAGTTCTCGTTCATGTTGCACAGTGCCTGAAGAATCAGGGTTTCCGCGGGGCGGTTGGAGCCGTCACTTTTGGCCACCAGGAAAAACCGGACAGGGACATATGTGATGGCATTCCTTGACTTTACAAAGCCGCGCATATCTTCCCTGATTTGCAGCATATTCGATTTCAGTTCGTACAAATCTTGTGTGCCACACTGAAAGGGCAGAGACTGCGCGTTGGCAACATTGCCAATAAAAATGATGGAAAAGATAGCCAACCAAAATGCGTTTTTTCTCATGATGAAAATTTCTAAGAATGAAGGTATAGTAGTTGAAACGTTCCCGAATCCTTACAGTTTGCAAAGGTACCAAAAAAAACAGCCCTTGCTTGTCCCCCTGCTGTCAAAAGTCAGTTTGAGTAAAGGAGGGAATCTCTACATTTGCGCAAATTCAAGAGGAGCGAGAATCGAGCTGGTTCTTGAAAAGTGTCACCAACCTGTGTCCAATAAAGCTGCTCTATTACGGCAATAATTTCTCTTGTCAATAAATAAATTCAAACCATGAGTAAAGTAACAGTCATTGGTGCAGGCAACGTGGGAGCCACCTGCGCAAACGTCTTAGCCCACAAAAACATCGTAAAAGAAGTTGTTCTGTTAGACATTGTCGGCAACCTCGCCAAAGGTAAAGCCCTCGATAGCTGGCAACAGGCTTCCATTGATTACTATAGCACACATCTCGTTGGTACGGATGACTACTCGCTGACTGCCAACAGCGACATCGTTGTCATCACCGCCGGGATACCTCGTAAACCGGGCATGAGCCGCGATGACTTGATTTCCACCAACGCACGCATCGTGAAATCGGTCACAGAGAGCATAATGAAATACTCCAGCAACCCTATCATTATTGTGGTATCCAACCCACTTGATGTAATGAGCCTTGCATGTTGGCGTGCATCAGGGCTGCCTTCTCAGCGGGTTTTAGGTATGGCAGGTATACTCGACACGGCCCGGTTCCGTGTATTTTTAGCGGAAGCCATCGGTGTATCTCCAAAAGACATTCAGGCCATACTGATGGGCGGTCACGGCGACACGATGGTGCCGTTACCTCGCTATACTACCGTTGCCGGCATACCCGTCACAGAGCTTATAGATGCTGAAAAACTCGAGCAAATTGTGGATCGCACCGCCAAAGGTGGGGGCGAATTGGTTCAGCTAATGGGTACATCGGCCTGGTATGCTCCAGGCGCTGCTGCCGCTCAAATGGTTGAGACCATTGTCCACGATGAGAAACGCATCTTCCCCTGCTGTGTGAAACTTGATGGTCAGTATGGTTTGTCTGATATTTTCCTCGGCGTGCCGGTGAAATTGGGAAGAAACGGGGTGGAGGAAATTATCGAGCTTCAACTCAATGAGCGGGAAACTGCTGATTTACAAAAATCCGCAGCGGCCGTTTCCTCAGTCATTGATGTTTTTAACAAAATGAATTTGTGATAATAAAAGCCCGGACTACAAGTCCGGGTTTCTTTAACCTCATGCCCAATCCCACAATACCACCTGATTGGGGCACATGGTGAGTTTGTCTTTCCATCAGCAGTACAGTTGCGGAAGGGTCATACTCAGGGTTGGCAATAGTTGGAATTCAAAGAATCATTGTGATTGTAAACTTTATGATGCAATTTCCAGAGGATGAAACTCCGGTTTAAAGGATGTTTTCAAAATACTATCTCTTCGCGGAAGTCCGTTGGCATAGTCTAAAGAATAGATTTATTTTTGGCAGGTTTTTTATTGAAATCCTCATGAGTAGGGCATAAGTTTAAAAGCATGTTTTAGGAAACCCAACAACTCCTCAACTTCCCACTGATTATTATGCGAAAATTTTTTACAATTTTCATTCTTATTTTCATTACGACCGCATTAATTCAGGCACAAGACCGGTCATTCAGCCAGTTTTATGCATCACCGCTCACCTTGAATCCTGCGCTGACAGGGGCCTTCGATGGCC
>SCUG01000399.1 GCA_004297645.1 Saprospiraceae bacterium
CCAAAAAGTTGTGGCCACCGATAACACCGCCGCCAGCGCTGCCGCAATGACAAGGTGCCGGGCGATGCGGCCGGAATGTTTTTTCCAATCCGGCTCTTTGTATCGCAAAAACTGAACAACCCCGGTGAGCAAGCCGATGAATATGGCAATCCAAAGTTGGTATCTGTTGTAATGGGCTATGGGGTCTGTGATGGTTAGCCCTTCGTACCCTGGCTTAAACAATTCGACTATTTTATTGTAAACGGGCAAAGAAGTAGATCCTGTGATGATAACCGCTGAAAACAGAAGCACCAGCGAACCGATGAACATCCAAAACTCTCTGGAAGGCAGAGCCTCCTCTGTTTCATGAGCTGGAATTTCTTTTCTTCTAAAAAACATCAGACTGGCACTGATGAGAAAGAAAACCACAATGAAAAGTATAAGCTGGCTCTCCAAACCCATCTCAGTAAAAGCATGCACCGAGCTTTCGCCCAGGATGCCACTGCGAGTGAGAAAGGTGGAATAAAGCACCAAAAGGAAGGTTACCAAATAAAAGAGGTAGGTGCTTTTGAGCGAGTGTCCCGTGCTGCGTGCGATGAGGTGACAATGCAATCCTGCGACCAATGTAATCCAAGGCACGAGCGACATATTTTCGACCGGGTCCCAGGCCCAGTAACCACCAAAGCTAAGTGCCTCGTAAGCCCAGGCGCCCCCCATCAGCACGCCTATTCCAAGAATTGAGCTGCTGAATAAAACCCATGGAAGTGCTGGCTCCAGCCAGGCCTTGTGCTGCCGGGTCCACAATCCGGCGATGGCATAACAAAAGGGAACTACCGTAGAGGCAAAGCCCAGAAATAAAGCAGGCGGGTGAATGGTCATCCAATAATTTTGGAGAAGGGGGTTAAGGCCATTGCCCTGGATGAGCTGCACATAATCGGCATTATTGAAAAGGGGTATGTCCATTACGTCACGAAGCAGCAGCAATGGATTGCTTCCTATCTTAACATCGTTGGTAAGGTATATCCCTAAAATCATGGAGAGGATGAAGACTTGCACGAGTGACAAAACTGACAAAACCGGGGCCTCCCATTTTTTAGCTCTCGCCAAAAGGACAAACCCTAACACTACGTGCCAAAACATCCAAAGGAGAAAACTGCCTTCCTGCCCTTCCCAAAAAGCGGAAAAAATATACCGAAAAGGCAAATCCCCGGAAACGTGTTGCCACACATACTGGTACTCGAAATACCGGTGAAACATGGCCCAAAACATGGCTCCAATGATGGCAAAAACGCTTAACCCATGGAGGATAAAAGCCGTGCGGCCAATCTGCCGCCAACGAACAAATTCGGATGAATTGCGGCGTTGAGTGGCAAAGAAATAAGCCACCGCCGCAAGCAGGCTCGTTACGAATCCCAGCACGATGGCCAAGTGACCGATTTGGCTGGGCAATAAATGCTCACCGATATATTGGATTTCTTCCATTCAGGAGGTCAGTTTTCAATGCTTTGAATTGGAGCAAGAAGCTGCTCAGCGTCACGAACCTTGTTTCGATTTTATTTGCATCTCTTCATCCTTGTACTTGGAGGGGCATTTCATGAGAATATCGGAAGCAATGAACTCTTCTCCGTCCATCCGGCCGGTAACAACGATTTGTTCCGACATTTCAAAATCCTTGGGTTTAGCACCGTGCAAGACGACCTTCCGCTCCTGACCTTCATTGTCTCTGACAAAGAAGGTGAAATAATTCGGGTCTATTTCCGGGTTGTAGTGCATCTCCTTGTCTTTCGCAAGATGGCCAGCGATTTTGACCTGCTTGCCACTTCCACCGGCATCTTTGAATGTCGAATAAGTGCTCATATCGCCGGCAGCATTGGTGAGCAGGGCGATTGCAACGGCGATCATGACTATAGCAACGAGATATATTTTCTTCATGGCTGGAAATTTTTTGTAAAAATATACGGAGGAGAGCCAACTACCAAAAAAACAGCCGGTGGCTTCCCGTTAATTTATGTGGAATGAATCGTGACTAATTTATCTTTCTGATTCTCCATCTTGCCAATAGACGTTAGGTGGAAACCATTTTTTTCAGCAATTTTTAAGAAAGCGGCCTCCTCGCCGGCTTCCACCGCCACCAACAGGCCTCCACTGGTTTGCGGGTCGCAAAGGATTTGTTTTTGGTAATCGGTCAACGGCCCGATTTTGTGGCCATAACTGTCCCAGTTTCGGTGCGTTCCACCGGGGATGCAATTACCGGCGAGATAGCTGTCGAGCGCCTCTTTGTCGAGAAGCGGTACTTTAGAAAAGTTGATAACTGCGGTGGTTCCGGAAGCCTCGCACATTTCACAAAGATGGCCCAGTAATCCGAATCCAGTCACATCCGTCATGGCTTTTACACTGTCCATGCGCCCGAAGACCTCTCCGATTTTGTTCAATTGAAGCATGCTGTTGCGAGCCAAATCCTTATGTGCAGGTTGCAATTGCCCTTTTTTTTGGGCCGTACTAAGGATGCCTACTCCCAGCGGTTTTGTCAAAAAGAGCGAACATCCTTCGATGGCCCCTCCATTTCTTTTCAGGTTTTCGAGAGACACGCGGCCAGTAACAGCAAGCCCGAAAATCGGTTCCGGGCTGTCAATGCTATGGCCTCCGGCCAAAGGGATACCCACCTCCTCGCACAGCCGGCGGCTGCCGTCCACCACACGATTGGCTACTTCCGGCGGCAACAAGTTGATGGGCCAACCCAAAATGGCAATGGCAAGTACCGGTGTTCCCCCCATAGCATATACATCACTGATGGCATTGACCGAAGCTATACGCCCGAAATCTTCTGCATTGTCCACGATGGGCATGAAAAAATCGGTGGTGCTTATGATGGCAGTGCCGTCTCCGAGGTCAAACACGGCGGCATCATCGCGCTGCTCATTCCCGACCAGCAGTTTTTCAAACTGGATAAACTGGGCATTCCTCTTAAGAATACTATCAAGCACTTTTGGCGAAATCTTGCACCCGCAACCGGCGCCGTGGCTGTATTGTGTCAACCTAATTTCCTGTTCTTCAGAGGGCATTTTCATTTGCAAAATTCAAGATTTTTAATGCTGTCTCACGGGCATCAGCAGTTTCAACCTCGAAAGGGTGTACCTGACTGAACTGCCCCATCGAAGTAGCATGCTCGTAAGTTTTATCATAATACTTCAACGCTATGCCGGTGGCGGTGTGGATATCACCGCTGTGGTAAGCCGCCAGGGCGGCCTTCACATGTTGTCCCCCTATTCGCCGCTCAATTTTCAGCAACGCAGCTTCTATTTCATTTTGGGGAAATTTCGCATAATCTTTAATCAACCTTTCCACCCGCAGGTCGAAAGGCATTTGCACATTAACCAGCTT
>SCUG01000004.1 GCA_004297645.1 Saprospiraceae bacterium
ACCCAGCTTTCTCACAAGACGGCAACGCCCTCTATTTTTCGAGCAACCGGCCCGGAGGCTATGGAGGATACGACCTCTACGTGTCCTACAAAACGGGGGGCACCTGGTCGGCACCTGAAAACCTTGGGCCGGCCATCAATTCGCTGGGCAATGAAATTTCTCCCTTTAACGATGGCACATCTCTTTACTTTTCATCAGACTATCACCGGGGATTCGGTGGCTTTGACATTTTCAAAGCCGAGGAAAACGGCAATCGCTGGGCAACGATTTACCACACAGGTTCCGGCCTCAATTCCTCCTCCGACGATTATGGCTTTGTGTACGATGCGCTTCACAATTACGGGTATTTCGTATCCAACCGGCCCGGAGGCAAAGGCAAGGAGGATATCTACCGCATCATGAAAGAGTCCGAAAACATCCTTTTCAAAGTGACCGACGCTGCTAACGGTACTCCCATCTCTGAGGCCACACTTGATTTTGCCGATTGTGGCGAAAAGACCTACGAAACTAACAGCAGTGGCGTCTTCATTTTTCAGATGCTGGAAGATTTGAATTGCTCCGTCACCGTCAGTAAGGCTGGCTATATCAGCAAGCCCATTAAGATTACTTCGCCTGGCATTGGCCAAAACATGACTTTCGAAGTGGCGCTGATTAATGAAAACTCGGCTTACTCCGGCAAAGTCGTCAATGGGGCTACGGGTTACGTTCTCGATGACGTTAAAATTATCGTCACCAACCAGCAAAATAACCAAACCACCAGCGTCAACTCAAATGCCCGGGGCGAATACGTGGTGGCGTTGCAGCCAAATGTGCCGTACCTCCTCCGTTTTTCCAAATCCGGATTTCAGGAGGTTTCCTTCAATGTGCGGCCAGCCGCAAATGCAGTGAAAACCATTCAAAACGTCGAATTGCTGCCCGTGGGAGTTGCACCTGCTCAGTCATTGGCAGTAAACGAAAATAGCGCTGCAAAGCCCACTCCTGCCGAAGTCGCAACTCCGGCAGGCGAGGCCAAGAGCTTACAAAGTGGCTATGCCGTACAATTAGCTGCCGTGAGTTCTGCCAATCCTAACTTGGCTGAAATTCAGCAAAAATTCAAAAACGAAGGAAAGGTGTACGCCGTTACAGTTGATGGCAAAACTAAAATCCGGTTGGGGGTTTTCGAAGACAGAGCCAGGGCAGAATCTGCCACTAACACTTGCAAAAAGAACGGCTATCCCGGAGCCTTCATCATCACCGAAACGGATAAAAACGCATTGAACAACACCCAAAAAAACAAAAAGGAAATACCCGCCGCCCCTTCTTCCAGCAACGCCGGATTGCGCGGCATCATGGTAAAACTTGCCGCTTATTCCGACCTGCGCTATTTCGAACAGGCAAAGGTGGAGGACCTCGGCATCATCAATAAAGTCAGCCAGGGCAAATTCACCATCGTGCTACTCACCGGCTTTGAAAGCCAGGCTGCGGCTGAGATTGCGTTGCGGAAAGCCAAGGTCAGAGGTTTTAAAGATGCTTATCTGGTAGAGCAAGTGGATGGGAAGTTTAAAAAGGTTCAGTAAAACTTCGTTTCGATTCATGTGACGCCTCGGAATTTGCGAGCACAAAAAAGAGCACTGAAGGCCAAGCCAGTTCAGTGCTCATTTTTTATAATAAGCGTTTGCAAAGCATTATTGCCGGAGGTGAGCATCAGGATGTAAGCGCCGGTGGGCATTTTACCGAGATTTAACTCCCACGCCACAGCATCGGTTTGCTTTTCAAAATAACAGGTTTTCACCTCCTGTCCTTCATCATCAACAAGGCGCAGATGGATACCTCCCCGCCATCCGTTTTCGAGACGAAGGGTACCCAAGTCACCGGCCGGGTTTGGCGAGAAAGAAAGGTGGTCATCATGCGTATATCCCGGAGATAGGGCCGACACGAAAGGGCTTTCATAGGCGCCGGCGTCTATTTTTCCACCTTGCACCCGGTCATTCCCAGCCAAATCGAAAGCAGGCGGATTTTCTTGGGTGACGCCCAGGTCAATGGCAGGGCTGCCGGAGCTAAGTTGATAATCCCCAATCCCGGCGAATTGCGGGTCAGTGCCCGGCTTGTCCAATGTGGAAAGCACACCGTCGAAACTTCCATCCCCCACCAGATTTCCTCCTTGTGAAGTAATCCCATCTTGTGCGCCGGTAAGCTCCGGGAAACCGGGATTGAAAAAAATGTTGTTTTGCAAAAAGGCTGTACTCGCCGCGTCTAAATCAAGGCTCCCCGTTTCGTTATTCGCCACTGTGCAATTGATAAGGTTGATTCCGGGGAAGGAGTCGGAAGCAATGACGGCATCGCCGCCGGTATTTTCTATAATAAGACAATTGTCAATGGTAAGGTCTGCCGCAATGGCTGTCTGGTCTTTGGAAGAAACGAGAGAAAATGCCGCACCCCGGGCACTTTCGTTGCCCAAAAAAAAGCTATGGCTAAATGCTCCGGCGTAACCATCATTGCCAATGCTTGTAAATACGGCCCCGCCTGCCACAGCGGCATAGTTTTCATCGAAATCGCAATTATTCACCCAAAGATTCATAGCGGAAAAACCGAGGCAGTAGGTGGCCAAAGCACCACCTGATGTTAGTGCAGAATTGTTTGAAAAACTGCAATTCATCAAATTGTATTGAATGTCTGCACCATCCCTGGTCTGAAGGGCAAGCCCGGCCGCCTCAGCCTCAGAGGTGTTATCATCCCAAGCGCAATCGTCAATGTTCACCATGCCTTTGGCCAATTTTGCCGAGGAAATGTAAACTGCGCCACGGTTCCCAACGCTGTTTCCCTCGAACGCACATCCGGTGAGGCTGAGACCAAAATCCTGCCCATCCACTTCGGCACGGATGGCCGAAGCGTTTTGGGACGCCGTATTCTGGGTGAACACAGAATTTTCAATCGTGGCAGTTGCCTCATTGGAGCCTTGAGACAAAATGAGGTGCAGCGCTCCGCCTTCCGCCGTTCCATTGACGGTACTGTCTATCAACATTGCCTTGTTTTGCTCGAAGATGCAAGCCGAAATATGCAAGCTATTGTTGTACACGGAAAGTATGCCTTGCGGATCGAAACGGAGCGCCGCTCCCGACCTCGACTTGTTTTGCGTAAAAACGCAATCCGTGGCAACGACGGATACATCGTCGAAAGTACCACGGCTGTCTATGGCACCACCCGCCAACCGGGCCGTGTTTTCCGAAAAAGTGGTTTGATTGAAGTGGCAGGTCGTATTGAAAAGTTTCACCGCACCGCCTTGTTCGCTGGCATGATTGTTCAAAAAAATACAGTCATTGATGAAAATGCCGTCACCGAGGCAATAGCTCGCCATGCAGGCACCGCCGTCAGCACCGGCCCGGTTGTTTTCAAAAATGCAGTTTGCTATTTGGGTGCCTTCGGCAAAAGGCCCCTGAAAATAGAGGCCACCACCCTGGGCACTGGCGTAGTTCTCCGTGAAAACGCAATTCGAGACCACCGGTGCGCCGAAGAGAAACATGCCGCCACCACGCCGGTAAAAAAACTCGCTGTCGCCACCAGTAGCATGGCCTCCCGTAATGGTAAGGCCATCAATTATGGTGGCGTTATTTAGGTTGTCCGCCACCATAAGCACCGTCAAAGCATTGTCGCTGCGATTGGAGTCGAAGTCGCCGGGCACGTCGTTTCCGAGCAAGTCGCCCGATAAAATGGTGAGGTGGACAGCCGGATCGCGTTCAGCCAATTGAGATTCCGTGCCTGCAAAACCGCCATAAAGGCAAATGTTTTTGGAAAGCAAGAAGGTAGCGGCAGAGTCATTTCCAGGTAAATAAATGCCCTCTTTTACCCAAATAGTATCGGTATCTTCCGCAACGGCGAGCGCCCCTTGCAATGATTGAAAAGCATCCACCCATGTAGTGCCGTTGTTGTTGCCTGTGGCGTCATTTGCCACGAACAGGACAGAGCCTTGCGCTATAGCAAAACTCGCCCAGAGACATAAGAAAATGAGGGTGAGAAATAGTGTGTTTGATTTATTCATCGTGCCTGCTTTAGAATTCACAGATTCTTATGTTCCAGATCGGAAGAGC
>SCUG01000036.1 GCA_004297645.1 Saprospiraceae bacterium
TGCCGGGCTTGATTTATCGCTGGAACAAGTAAAGGTGAATCTCTTCCGGGCCAGAAAAACCATCCGGGTGCAATTATTAAAATACGAGCTGAAATGCTCGCAGTAGCTTTTTTAAAAAGGCAAAGCAATGTCATCTCCAATGAATGCCAAGATTCTGTTAGAAAAATATTTCGAAGGCAAAACCACCCTGGAAGAAGAGGCCCGCCTGCGGGAGTATTTCAACCAAAACGAAGTTGAAGAATTCCTCAAGCCCTACCAGCCGCTTTTTCAATTTTTTGAGCATGAAAAAAAACTGACCTTGGGCAGCGGCTTCGGCCAAAAACTCCTGGCCCAAATCGAAAGCCCGGCCAAGCTTGTCCCGATTCGAAACTGGCGGCGCACCGCGCTGCGAATTGCCGCAGTAGCCGTCGTGCTCATCGCCGCTTTTATGCTGCTCAAACCCCACGAACCTAAGCCTCACCGCGGGGCCACGATTATCGAAATCACCAACCCCGATATGGCTTATGAGGAAACGGTGGAGGCACTGCGTTTTCTTTCTTCCAAGCTCAACAAAGGCAAGGAAAAAACAGAGCGGGAAGTCGCCAAAGCTAACTCCATCAGCAAGTACTTTAATTGAATCCTCAAGTTCGCCGATGACCGTGAAATACCGGCCAACCGGCGTCCTCCGGCACAGTACCCGATTGTTTAATTCAAACTCAACATTAAAATCATGAAGTATCTCACAATTCTGTTCGCACTATTCATCGCCGCCGCTACCACCGCCCCGGCACAGGCCCAAACCGGCGAAGACGCCATCTCCAAATATTTCAAGAAATATGTGGACGACGAGCGCTTCACTGTCGTGTACGTCAGCGGCAAGATGTTCGAAATGATTAACAAAATGGACATCAACCTCGATGACAAAGAAGCCAAAGCCATCCTCGATGTGGTCAAGAATTTGAAGGGCCTGCGCATCCTTACCACCGAAGAAAACAGCCTTCAGTTTTACAACGAAGCACTGAAAATCATCAACAAAAACGAGTACGAGACCCTGATGACCGTCCGCGAGGGCAAATCCGAAAACGTGCAGTTTTTGGTAAAGCAATCCGGCGATACCATCAATGAATTGCTCCTGCTCACCGGCGGCCAGGATGAAGAATTCGTACTCATCAGCTTCATCGGAAACATAGAGCTTGACAAAATAGGCGAACTGAGCAAAGCCTTCAAAAACGAGGACCACGACAATGGCAAACACTAATGAGGTGTGGGGTCAGGTGTGAGGTATGGCCTCTCACCGCCAACCTATAAAATCTCTGAATGATGAAAAATATACTTCTCGCAATGATGCTGCTTTTGGTACCCACCATGGCATTCAGCCAAACCCGGACGCTGAACAAATTTTACAGGCAGCACAAAAGTGATAAGGGCATACAAAACGCCAAAGTCCCTGGCTGGCTCGTACGCACCGGCGGAAAAATTGCCAGGAAAAACGTGGACGGCGAACAGGAAAAGATGGCCATGGACCTGCTGAAAAAATTCGGCTCCGTACGGTTCATGTACGCTGAAGACGGCTGCAAAATCAAACAGGACGACGTCCGAAGTCTCCGAAAAAATTTGCTGAATGAACATTTCGACGACCTGATAATGATCCGGCAAGGCCAGATGGACGTGCAAATCATGGTGCAGGAATTGGACGGCGTCATCGAAAATCTGCTGGTGCTATACAACAACCCGGAAGACGGCGAAATGGCTTTCATTTCCGCCAAAGCCAACATTAGCTTAGAAGCGCTCAGCAAAATGATCAAGGCCGGCATAGAAGATAAAATGAAAGACTATTTCATAGCACCCGAGAAGGCAGAACCCGGCTTAGAACCGGTCTTGTAAAATTACATTCCCAAACGGCTCTTCCAAATGGCGGCACCTGTTCCGGTGCCGCCATTTCTATTTAATCCAGCTCTAAAAAACAGAGAAAGTCGCTACCTTCGCCGCTCACTAAAAATCAAGTTTTCATTCATGAATATACACACTTCCACAAAATTCCGCACCGGCGTGTTGCACGGGGATGAGGTGACGGAACTTTTCAACTACGCCAACGATAACAATTTTGCCATACCCGCCGTCAATGTCACCGGCACCGATACCGTCAATGCTGTCCTGGAGACGGCGAAGTTGGTGAACTCACCAGTTATCATTCAGTTCTCCAACGGCGGTGCCCAGTTTTTCGCCGGCAAAGGAATGCCAAACGATAACCAGAAGGCTACCATTTTGGGAGGCATTTCAGGGGCCATGCACGTGCATGCCTTAGCCAAGGCTTATGGCGTGACCGTCATTTTGCACACCGACCATTGCGCCAAAAAACTGCTGCCGTGGGTAGATGGCCTGATTGAGGCGGGCGAAAGATTTTATGAATCGAGGGGATACCCCCTTTACAGTTCCCACATGCTCGACCTGTCGGAGGAGCCTATCGCCGAAAACTTAGAAATCAGCGCCAAATACCTACAGCGCATGAATGCCATTGGCATGACCCTCGAAATAGAGCTGGGCGTGACCGGCGGTGAAGAAGACGGCGTGGACAACACCGAAATTAACAGCTCACGCCTATACACCCAACCTGAGGAGGTGGGCTTTGCTTTTGAACAACTGAGCAAAGTCAGCACCCGCTTCACCATCGCCGCAGCCTTCGGCAATGTGCATGGGGTATATAAACCCGGCAACGTAAAATTGCAGCCCGTCATTTTGAAAAACTCACAGAACTACGTCCATGAGCACTTTAGAACCCGGCGCGAGAAGCCGGTCAATTTCGTCTTCCACGGTGGCAGCGGCTCCTCCCGCGAAGACATTCGGGAAGCCATAAGTTACGGCGCTGTCAAAATGAACATAGATACCGACATGCAATGGGCTTTCTGGGATGGCGTGCTCGGATATTACAACGAAAAAAAGGATTACCTGCAAGCGCAAATTGGAAACCCGGAGGGCAACGACAAGCCTAACAAAAAATTCTACGACCCGCGTGCCTGGCTGCGCAAAGGCGAGGAGAGCTTTGTGAACCGTCTGAAAGTCGCCTTTGAAGATTTGAATTGTTTAGATAGAAACAAGTAAAACGCCGGGGCCGGGAGCATTGCTTCCGGCTTTTTTTATGCCATTTTCTGAAATGCTGCCCACGCTGCCGCCGCCAGTTTGTTCGTCAAATTCTCAATGAAATAACTTCCCGCAGCCGGGTCTGCCACCCGGTCGAGATGGCTCTCCATTTTCAGGATATGCTGGACGTTGCGGGCGATGCGGCGCGAAAAACCGGCCTTCGCCGGGGAACTGTCCGGCGGTGAAACTGTGAGCCGGCCAGCACCACCGATGATGGCGGACATGGCCTGGGTGGTGGCGTGAATCATGTTGGTGGCCGGGTCGTCCGATTGTTCGGCGCTGGCAAAACGGGCCTCCACGGGAGGCATTACAAATTCGCAGTTCCAACCCTTGAGCACATGTGCCCAGAGCAGCTTCAATGCCCTGATTTTTGCAATTTCCAGAAAATAGTTTTTGCCAACGGCAATAGAAAAAAACAAGTGGCGGTTGGTGGTGGCAGCCCCAATTCCCTTGTCCGAAAGTTGGGCCAACCACTTCTCCCCCCCGGCGATGGTGGCGGCCAATTCGTTGACCACCCCCGCCTCGCCGCCATAATAATGGCCGGCATTTACCGGCAATACTTCGAAGTTGGGCAGTTTCTGGATGGCAAATTCCACAAGTTCCAGCGCATTGGCCTTCACCGCGGCCTCGTCGTGCAGCCAATTTACAGAACCCCGCAACTCCCGGCTGCCGAGGCCTCTTTCATTTGCGACATCGGTGTAATGGTGCAGCAATGGCAACGGAGGAGCATTCTTATTTTGCTCCAGAAAATGAACGGACACAATGGAGAGGTCCACCCCTTCGAGCAGGGCCGCCATGCGGTGTTTTTCCAAAACCTCATAGAGTAAAAAACGGGGAGCTTCCACGCCATTTTGCAGGGCGTGCAGGGCCATTTCGTTGGCGTGAAAAACATCGGCGGCATCAATATCCTCGCCTATCTCCCATCCCGCGCTGACGCTGAGCGGGTTCGGTAACTCCGCCAACTCCCCGGCGTGATGAAAGGGGCTAATCTCCAAATGCCCGATGCGCCAGTTCAGGTCTTCGATGGCTTCGCCTTTCAGGTCTTCGCTGATTTTTGCGAGCCACTCCGCCTTGGTGACGGGCGGGAATTCTGCGAAATCCGGCGACTGATTTTCCATACCCACTTTGAGTTTGGGGTAAATCTACATAGATGAGGGAAGTTAGAGTAAACTTACTACCGGGTTCCCAAACGCACCGGTAAAATTGAATGCCTTTGGCCTGTCCACTACTGAAACCGAAACAGCCCCTGCGTCACTCGCAGAGGCTGTCTTCGTAACGCCAAACTCCCGTTTGGCATGAATCAGTTTCTCGCCGGTTCAAAGTCCGGCGGCACCCCATTAGTACCGGTAATAATCGGGCTTATACGGCCCGTCCTTTACCACGTTGATGTATTTGGCTTGTTTATCAGAAAGCTCTTCCAGCACTACGCCGATTTTGGCGAGGTGAAGACGGGCCACTTTTTCGTCGAGGTGTTTGGGCAGCACATAGACTTCGTTTTTGTAGCGGCTGGCGTGGCTCCAAAGCTCCATTTGCGCCAACACCTGGTTGGTAAAGGAGTTGGACATGACGAACGACGGGTGGCCGGTGGCGCAGCCGAGGTTGACGAGACGGCCTTCGGCCAAAAGGAGGATGTCCTTGCCGTCCACCGTGTATTTATCCACCTGTGGCTTGATGTTGACGTGCGTGTCACCGTAGTTTTTCTTGAGCCATGCCACATCAATTTCGGTGTCGAAATGGCCGATGTTGCAAACGATGGTCTTGTCGTTCATCAATTTGAAATGTTTGCCGGTGACGATGTCGCAGTTGCCAGTGGCCGTGACCACGATGTTGGCGCGGGGTATGGCATTTTCCATTTTCAGCACTTCGAAGCCGTCCATCGCAGCCTGGAGCGCGCAAATCGGGTCAATCTCGGTGACGATGACGCGGCAGCCGGCGCCGCGCAACGAGGCAGCGGAGCCTTTGCCCACGTCGCCGTAACCAGCCACGACGGCCACTTTGCCAGCCATCATAATGTCAGTAGCCCGGCGGATGGCATCCACGAGGCTTTCCTTGCAGCCGTACTTGTTGTCGAACTTGGATTTGGTGACGCTGTCGTTGACGTTGATGGCGGGGAGGGGCAGGGTGCCAGCCTTCATGCGGTCGTAGAGGCGGTGGACGCCAGTGGTGGTTTCCTCGCTGATGCCCCGGATACCAGCTATGAGTTCGGGGAATTGGTCGAGCACCATGTTAGTGAGGTCGCCGCCGTCGTCAAGTATCATGTTCAGGGGTTGGCCATCTTTAAATGCAAAAAGCGTCTGCTCAATGCACCAGTAAAATTCTTCCTCGGTCTGGCCTTTCCACGCAAAAACGGGGACACCGGCGGCAGCAATGGCGGCGGCGGCGTGGTCCTGGGTGGAGAAAATATTGCAGGTGGACCAGGACACCTCAGCGCCTAATTTCAAGAGTGTTTCAATCAACACGGCGGTTTGAATGGTCATGTGCAGGCAGCCGGCAATGCGGGCGCCCTTCAGGGGTTTGCTCTCTCCAAATTCTTTGCGGAGGGCCATAAGGCCGGGCATTTCGGCTTCAGCCAGTTCGATTTCCTTGCGGCCCCAGGCTGCGAGGGAAATGTCTTTTACCTTGTATTGGAGGGCTGTCTCTACTGTTTGCATGGTTCTTTAAATTAATGATGAATGATGAATCTGGCTCTCTGGACTTTTTGGATTGCCATTTTTGAAGCAGCAAAGATAATTTTTTTAGCGTTTTTAAAAACCTGTTGATTTGCCAAAGGCTACAAGTATCCCCTCATAAATTAATGGGAGTTTTCCAAAATTACGCAGTCTTTTCGAGCGGCAGGGTTTTGAACCCTGCGTTTCGGGTACGAAAACGCAGGGTTCAAAACCCTGCCGCTCGAAATACCAGCATTTTTTGAGGGGATACTAATAATGCCTATTTTGGCGGGAAAAATTGCCCGGATTTATGCCCTATCTTTACATCGTTGCCGGTTGTAATGGCGCAGGAAAGACCACAGCCTCGTATTCTTTATTGCCCGGAATATTGAATTGCCGGGAATTTGTGAATGCCGATGAGATAGCAAGAGGGCTTTCCCCATTTCAGCCTGAGACAGCCGCCTTGGCCGCAGGCCGGTTAATGCTCAACAGGATTAGGTATTTGATGGGGACAGGAGTGGATTTTGCTTTTGAAACAACTTTGGCTACACGTTCTTACAAAGGATTGATTTCAGAGGCAAAGATGAAGGGCTATCATGTTTCGCTTGTATTTTTTTGGCTAAACTCGCCAGAACTGGCGGTAAATAGAGTTGAAAACAGAGTGAGGGCCGGAGGCCACAATATCCCCGAAGAAGTGATACGGCGTCGTTACTGGCGCGGCATTGAGAATTTATTTCAAATTTACATGCCCCTTTGCGATGCCTGGGCTATTTTTGAAAACTCATGGAAATCACCAATGTTAATAGCAAAAAGCGGGGAAGGAAATTCCCCGGTCATAAAAAACCAAGCTATTTGGGAAAAACTGATGAACTATGGAAAAGAAAACTGAGACCTCCGAGCTTCTTGATAAGATCATAAAAGGCGTTGATTTAGCCTTTAAGAAAATGTGGGAAGAAGCCAAAAAGGAGAACCGGGAAATGGTATTTTATGAGAACGGGAAAATAGTAAAAGTAAAAGCCCGGGACGCCTGATTTGGCTACTCGGCTTCGTCATTTTCTAACGATTGCCTGGAGCATTTCAAATGCTCTAAGCAATAACGGCAACCTTCTCAACCGGCAATTCTAAATTCGCTTCCACCCCTCCAACCACGCCTGCGCCATCAAGTACGACCCGGCCATCGAGGCGTGCACGCCGTCGGGCGTCCAATATTCCCAGGGGGCCAGTTTGAGCGCTTCATCAAAAATGCTTTGATAGGGGAGGAATACGGCCCCGAAATCTGCGGCGATTTTTTTGGCTGCCGGGCGGTAGCCGGCGAATGCCTCCCATCGCTCGTCAATGGCACTGCCCCCTGCCACGGCGAATGGCTCGCCGATGATGAGCTTCACCTGCGGCAGTGCTTTTTTGGTGCGTTCCAACAGCTTGCGCAAATCAGTTTCATAAATCTCCACGGTGCCATTGTAGCCGTAGTCAATGGTGTGCCAGAAGTCGT
>SCUG01000400.1 GCA_004297645.1 Saprospiraceae bacterium
GATTTTTTATGAAATAAAAAATCAGGAACAGCGTGAAATCATAAAGAACCAGCGTCTTTCAGCGTCAAAAAAACCGTTTGGAATTTTTCTCTTAACACCCCTAATTCAGAATTCAGAATTCAGAATTAAAAGACATGCCATGTTGAATAAACTCGTTTTATCTTTTGCCGTCACCTTCGTCGCTTCGATGGGGTTTGCCCAAAAAGAAGTCATTGACAAAGTGATAGCCCATGTAGGTGGTGAAATCGTCTTATTGTCGGAATTAGAGGAACAATACGCTGCCCTCTCAGAGAAAAATGCCAAGCTGCCGCCCAACACCCGCTGTCTGATTCTTGACAATATGCTCACCGCCAAGCTGCTCATCAACCAGGCAAGACTCGACAGCATCAAAGTAACGGAAGCCGAAGTAGAAGACCAACTCAACGCTCGCATTGACCAAATTCTGGAATACATGGGAGGCGATATCAGCCAGTTCGAAGACTATTACGGACAAACAATTTCGGAGGTAAAAGCCAGCTTTCGGGAAGACCTCAGCAACCAGCTTTTGTCAGAGCGTATGAGCAAACAGGTGATGGAAAACATTTCGGTAACTCCCTCTGAGGTCAAGGCTTTTTTTAAAAGAATTCCATTAGACAGCCTTCCCTATTTCAACTCAGAAGTGGAAGTGGGCGAGCTGGTGTACAAGCCTCAAATCAACGAGGAAGAACGGCAGAAAGCCATCAACAAACTCGAAAATATTCGCAAACAAATAGTGGACGGCGGGCAGGATTTCGCCGAACTCGCCAAGACGTATTCCGACGATTTCGCCAGCGCCCGCATCGGAGGTGACCTCGGTTGGACGAAGCGCGGCAAGTTCGTGCCGGAATTCGAAGCCGCAGCTTACAATCTCGATGAAGGTGAAATTTCAGGGATAGTCGAATCCCCCTTTGGGTTTCACCTCATTCAACTCATCAGCCGCCGTGGCAACACCATCAACACCCGGCACATCCTTGTGAAACCTGAAATTACAGATGCCGATATGGATATGGCAAAGGCAAAAATGGACAGCATTCGCCTTTTGCTTCTCAGCGACAGCATGACCTTCGCTACCGCCGTAAAAAAATTTGGCCTCGACGAGGTACAGAGCTTCAACAACAGCGGCAAAATGATAAACCCGCACACCGGCAATACTTTTTTTGAAATCGCCGACCTGGAGCCTGACATTTTTTTCACCATAGATACCATGGAGGTGGGCGGCTATTCCAACCCCTTTACTTTCACGGACCAGCGGGGCGAGACATTTTTCAGACTCGTGCAATTGCAAAGCCGCTCCGAGCCTCACATCGCCAGCCTGAAAACCGACTATTCCAAAATTCAGACGGCTGCCATTGAAGAGAAAAAATCTTCTTACCTCACAAATTGGATTAGCCAAAAAGTGGACGCCACTTATGTAAAAATAGACCCTTGGTATGCCGACTGCCCCATTCTGGCCAAATGGCAAAAAGACGTGGAAAAACCTTAAGGTACAAGGCGCACAAAAAAAGCACGGTCAAACCTGACCGTGCTTTTTTTTTTGAGGCCAAATGGCTCAGGATGCTATTTCCTCCAGCCCGGACTCCTCCACATCGTAATCGTTGCCGAAGGCAAAAAGCGACGGCCGCAATAGGATGAAGGCCGCCACACCTATGGGAAACCACAGCATCAGCCGGGTTTGTCCCGTCATCAGGGCCAGAACGATTGCAGACAAATTGGCTCCCTCTTGAAGCGCCGCGCGAAGCACCCATATTTTTTGGAAATGGCCCCATTTCTCTTCCGTTGTATGCAAGGAAGCTGCACTGCTAAGGCTGAACTTCTGCAAGAGAAACGAAGCGCCCACACCTCCCAATACTATCGCGGGTACCAACAGACCGAACATGCCTGTGTCCGCACTTCCCCCTCCAGTCTGCTCTTTCAATTGGAGCCACAGGATAGCCCCAATCATGACCTGCCCGGCGAGCAGTGCATAAAACATGAGCTGTAACTGTTTGAACGTTCTCTTTTGTTTCATTAGCAATGCGTTGAAACAGTTAGCAAAGCCCTCCACCGGAAATCACCGTGAAGGGCTTTGCAATTTGTATCAAAACATAGAACCCGGCCATTCCTAATCTGCACCGTGCATCATTTTCCTCAAAGGGAATGAAAGCAGGAACAAAATACAACCTGCTATGCCTGCCATCACGACGAAAATCAGGAAGAACTCGTACAAATCCGTCACTTTGTTACCCAGCAGGGTTGGAAATTCCATGGGAAGTTGTATCTCTTTGGCCATTGTCAATTGTTCAGGCGTAGCCTGAACAGAACCTTCCAAAATGCCTTGGTACGTGCTGTTATCAATGCCATTTTCAGCGGCCAGTTTGTACTCTTGCCCTGAAGGCGGGTACAGACCGCTCAATTGACCAGCAGCTTTGTTGGCCACGGCATTTGCCAGGAACCAGACACCAAACAGCAATGATACAAACCGCATCGGTGAGAGTTTGGACACCAGCGACAGACCGATGGGGGAAAGGCATAATTCTCCAAGTGTATGAATCACGTAGAGTGCCACCAGCCAATACATTCCCACCTTCATTCCAAGACCTACGCCCTTTACTCCAATGGCAATGACGGCGTAGCCGAGGGCGAGTATCACCAGCCCCAGCGCCTGTTTTATCAGCGAATTCGGCTCTGATTTGCGTTTGGAAAGATATAACCAAAGCGCGGCCATAATAGGCGCAAGGATAACCACCGAAACGGCGTTGATAGACTGGAAAAAACTCGTGGGCACCGTCGTTCCAAGCAAGCTGCGATCGGTCTGTTCTTCGGCGAAAAAGGTCAGCGAAGCACCGGCTTGTTCAAAGGCTGCCCAAAAGAAGACGACGAAAAAGGCCGAGATAAAAATGACTATTATTCGGTCGCTCTCCACCTTTGTCAGCGATTTATCTATGAGAATCATTACAGGCATTGATAGACAAGCACCATAAATCAACGCACCAATAATGTCGAAATTGAAGCCGTACCGAAGCACGAGAAACAGGGTAACACCCAGCCCAACGGCAATAAGTACCTGCTTCGTACTGAATCCGGCATTAACAGTGTCGCCTGCCTTCAATACTGCTTTGTTGGGAAGTGACCCAATAGCCTTGCCTTCCGGAGTGATGACGTATTTATTTTTCAAGAAGTGAAATAAGGTTGTGCCGAAAATCATGCCTATGCAGGCTGCCAGAAAACCCCATTTAAAATCCTCCGGGTTGTCAGTGTCGCCTAAGTACCCGCAAACCAATGGAGCAATGAAGGCTCCGAGATTGATTCCCATGTAAAATATGGTGAAGGCAGCGTCTTTGCGGCCGTCTCCTGCTGAATAAAGCTGACCTACCATCGAGGAAATATTGGGCTTAAAAAAACCATTTCCCAAAATCAGGAAAACCAGCCCGGTCCACAATAGCGGCACCGCCAGGCCTTTGTCCTGAAAAAACCAGCCGCTGAGGAACATGAAAAATTGGCCGAAGGCCATGAGAATACCGCCAGTGACGATGCTCTTTCTATTGCCCCAATAGCGGTCGGCTACATAGCCACCGATGAGTGGCGTGAGGTAAACCAAGCCAGTATAACTGCCGTATATTTCCGAAGCAGTGGCTTTGTCAAACAAGAGGGCTTTAATCATGTACAGCGAGAATAG
>SCUG01000401.1 GCA_004297645.1 Saprospiraceae bacterium
TGACTGCCAGTTTTTGAATGTCGGTATTTTCTACCGACATCCAAAAACTAAAACCCTCGCTAACCCGGCACTTTTGTTTGTTGATAACCGGGGTTGCTCAAATGGCTAAAGTCGAGGTTATAAATGAAATTCTATGGCCCAACACAAATACAACTACGGCATCATTGGCAATTGTACTTACCTCGCTCTGATTGATACTAAAGCCATGGTCAGGTGGCTCTGCTGGCCACGGTTCGATAGCCCCTCCATTTTCGGCTCCCTGCTGGACGATGAGAAAGGAGGGCATTTTTCGATAGAGCCGGAATGGGACACTTACACGACCTCTCAAAATTATATCCTGAATACAAATGTGCTGGAAACTACTTTTACCTGTGAGGACGGAAAGTTTAAGGTGACCGACTTTGCGCCGCGTTTCAAACACAACGAGCGGTTTTTTAAGCCCATCATGCTGGTACGTAAAATCGAACCCATCGAAGGCCGGCCAAGAGTCAGGATTTGCTGCAAGCCCATGGGAAATTATGGCGAAATAGAACCCACCTTAGTTTATGGCAGCAACCATATCCGGTACGAAGGGCTGGAAACACAATTGCGCCTGACGACCAATATATCGCTGAGCTACGTTTCCAAAGAGCAGGCTTTTGTGCTGAACGGTGTCAAATACTTAGTGCTCACTTGGGGGGTACCCCTTCAAGGCCCGCTCGATTCCACCGCCGAATCGTTTCTCGAACGCACCGTGCTCTATTGGCAACAATGGGTGCGAAACACCGCAGTCGAAAATTTTCAGCAAGAAGCAGTTATTCGCTCTGCGCTTGCTCTTAAGCTGCACACTTATCAAGACACGGGAGCCATCATAGCGGCCGCCACTACCAGCCTTACTGAATACCCCGGCAGTACGCGAAATTGGGATTTCAGGTATTGCTGGCTACGCAATGCCTATTATACCAATAAGGCGCTGCACGACTTGGGCCATTTCGGCATTTTGCAGGATTACGCAAACTTCATAGAAAATATAGTGCTCGGTGGCGACCGGCGGCTGCGGCCCCTTTACTCCATTGGCCTCGATAAGGAACCGGTCGAAAAGATTTTGCCACTGAAAGGATACATGGGTGAAAGGCCGGTGCGCATTGGCAATGAAGCCTATCAGCAACAGCAGAATTACGTCTATGGCCAGGTGCTCATCACGTTGCTCCCTTTCTTTACGGATGAAAGGCTCAAAGGTATTGACCAAGCTACGCTTATCAACAATGTGAACCATTGCCTGGAAATGATTGATGCTACGATGGAGGAGCCAGATAGTGGCATATGGGAGTTCAGGAATATTATCCAACGGAATTGCTACACAGCGCTATTTCACTGGGCAGGCAGCCAGGCCGCCCGAAAAATCGGGCGCAAAATCGGCGACAACAAGATGGCTCGGTACGCAGGCAAGCTCATCAATAGAGCAGCAGCAATCATCGAGGAATGTTACGACCAACAGAAAGGCGTTTACACGCAAGCCGTAGGCTCCGAAAACATGGATGCCAGTCTTCTTCAACTCATCAACATGCGGTACCTTAGCCCCAATAGCCCCAAAGCCCGCCGGCACCTGAAAGCGCTCGCCGAAAAGCTAAAGGCTAAAGATGGCCTTTTTTACCGGTACCACCACGAAGATGACTTTGGCTTGCCGCATTCAACCTACCTTCTCTGTGGCTTTTGGTACGCTGAGTGCCTGGCCCGAATGAACCGGATAGATGAGGCCATTGAGAATTTTGACAGTCTGCTCCAGTTTTCCAATCACCTGGGTCTGTTAAGCCAGGATGTGGACGAAAAAACGGGTAGCCAGTATGGCAATTTCCCACAGACTTTCAGTCATGTAGGGCTGATAAATGCAGCTTTCACCATCGCCCGGAAATTGGACAAACCCAGTTATCTCTAAATTCTACCCATCCGGCTTATGGCCATCCGAATATATTTGCTGGGATTCATGGGAGCTGGAAAATCCTACGTTGGCCGCGACCTCGCCAGCCGCCTGCATCTCAATTTCTTGGATTTGGACTCCTTAATCGAAAACTCGGAGGGTAAGCCCATCGCTGCTATTTTTTCTACCAAAGGCGAACCTTACTTCCGCAAAAAAGAGGCTGAGTACCTGCGGCAAACAGTGCATTTGGACCGGGTCGTTATTGCCACCGGGGGTGGCACCCCCTGCTATTTCAACAACTTGGCATGGATGAATGAAAACGGTTTGACGCTGTTCCTCGATACCTGCGAGGAGGTTTTGCGCACAAGGTTGATGGTGAGCCGGAAACGTCCGTTGGTGGCTGGTAAATCAGTCGCTGAACTCACCCGATTTGTCCACGAAAAACTTGAAGCAAGAAGGCCTTTTTACGAAGGTGCCCAAATCGGCTACGAGACGCTATCTCCGGAACAGAATGTGGTGGCCGAATTGTACAGCTACTTCATACATTTTGTACGAGACTGATTCAATTCCCGGGAAAAAATTTCAATGGTTTAGCAACGTACGCAAAATAAGAGGTGTGTTTTTTTAAGACTGTCTCACAAGTAGCTTTTTGACAGGATTGACAAGATGAACAGGATATAAACAACTGAAAATCAGGTGTGAAAAATCCTGTGAATCCTGTGAATCCTGTCTATTTTAGGCTTTTGAGACAGCCTCAAAAGAACACTTATTTCGAACACGTTCCTTAGGGATTTTTTTCTGCCGGACTTTCGTCACAGATTCCATCGCTTTCACGAGACTTTGGATAGCCATTTAGTTTGGAAGAATTGTGGCGAAAAGTCTTATTTGCCGGGATTTTCAGGATTTTGCTCTTGAGGGCTTAACAATTTCAATCAGTATTTGATTTTCCATTTTGCCGTCACAGTTCTCTGTGATAACATTTGAAAAAAAATCGTGAAAGGATTCATCTTGCCGCCGTATTCCGAAGGTTTTCCAATTCTTATAATCCCGTGAACGAATCCAAAATTGAAGAGCTTTATAGGTAATGATGCTGATAGCATTGGGATTCGTTGATTTCTCTCGCGCATTGTTTTTATCTACTTTATTCCAACTTCTACTTTATTCCAATTTCTATTTTAACGGAGGTAAAAGGCTTTGACAAAACAAATTGTCAAACACAAAACCGATTTAATATGCGGCCATTTACCATAATAGCACCCATTGCGGGAGCTTCGCCTCAAGAGGTTGAACTGGCGTTGAACGCCGGTTTGAAGTTCCTGCTCAGTTTGCCGAAAAAGCGTAGAGTTTCCACCAGAATGGTTCTCTTCGCCAGCACTAAGCAGCCTGCATCTCAGTTGGTAAAACTACAGTCGCATGGGTTGCGGGATTTGGTTCAAGTGGTCATTCAACCAGAAGAGGCAGAAGGGCAGGCGTCCTTCGCACTGCAAGGGGATTTATTGTTTTTGCCGTGGTTGCATAAACGTACCCGATGGATAAGAATGGCGTTGACGCATGGCCTGCCTATAGTCACGTTTGACAGCCCCACACGAAGCACCCTTTTGGACGATTCCTGCGCTATGTTTGTTCCGGTGGAATCAAGAGAACAAAGTGCGGAGGCCTTTGCAGATATTTTCAGGATGCTCTTCTTCGACCCAGGAGCACAACAAGCCCTTAAACGAGGGGCTTTGAGGCGATATAAACCCGAACCCGTGCAGAGCGGGGGAGGACTGATTTTGACATCAGCGGCATAACCCGGAAGTTGTTCGTTGCGAGTTTAAGGCATCAGGAGCGGTTGTTCCCCCATTCCCCCTGGCATCGGAATCCCCCTTTTTGGTGTCTGACGACTTGCGAAAGATGGCTTTAGGCTTACAACTTACAACTTTCTTTTTTATAAAATGGCCCAGAATGAGGGCCATGATTTAGCAATAATCAGTCACCTTATTGATGGAGTACAGTGGCGTAAATAAAGTACCGGTTATACAAGTTAAAACTAAACTTCCTGACTAAGTCCGGTAAAAAAATTGGACTCAATGCAAAGCGCCGTGAATTAGACTCGACGAAATTGAATTCCCGCAATTTCCCAATGCCGGTTCCCTCTCGAAGGGATAAGAATTACCTTAAGCCTTTTTTCATTTTTTAAGCAAGGTGCCCCGGCATCTTGCTTTTTTAGTTTTGGGCCAATGAAAGCTCACGAATGGTCCAGGACGTGTTCTTCCATTTTTCGTCGAGGGTGAGTTGGTCGAGGTACTGTTTTGCCTCTGACCTCGAATTGCAAATCAGGCCAGTGTAAACGATGTAACCTGTAGCGTTGGTGAATAAAGAAAGCGGTATTGCCGTGGCTTCGAGGCCTTTAGCTTGCAGCCGCAGCAATGCGGCCTCAGCCTCCGGTTTGCCGGGATAGTGGCCTTCTTGCACCACGAACTTCTTTCCGTCAAAATTCAAAAAACGCTCACAAGGGTAGTGTAGGGTTTTTTCATTCTCCCGGCTGACGAGCACCTCACAGGGCATATCTACCGGTTGCATTTGCAAAGGGCCGGGACTATTGTCTTTTTCCATGAGCCAATAATTTTCGTTTGCATTTTTTCTGATGGGAGTAGATGCGCTGTCGCCGAGGTAATCCTCCTGCTCCATTACATTATTTGACTGCGATTTTGCAAGGTTGTTGCGATACTCGCTTTTATCAACCCTTTGAAATGCGACACTGTGCATCTCCTTCCAAAACACAATGCCCAGCAGGATGGCACACATGCCTGTGATGGCCATTTGGTGGTAAAACCGGCGGCGGTAACGCAGTAGAGAGGCGTCTTTTTTAAAGGCCTTCGGCAAATGGAGACCGAGGTGCTTCCACCAGGGAGCGAAGCCACGACCTGTTGCAGGTTGGGGCAGGCTGGGCTTGTCCTCGAATTCTACGGACGCGCGTTTTTCCACAAAAATATCCTGCCGGGCTGGAGTAATAAGGATTTTCGGGTCCAGGTTCCTGTCCACCACCAGCAGGCCGAACCCGTTGTAAACGCACTGGTTCTTTAGCTCTTGAAAATATTTGTCGTTGGGGTCTTCAAACACATCGTAGGCTAAGGCAATCCATTGTTCGGCAGCATGGTATTTCTTAAACTGCTCAATGGCATAGATATACCGGTAGCGGCGAAACTGCCGGGCTACGACGTAAAATAGGCAGGATGCCACCAGCATGGAAAGCACGACCAACCCAATTCTGGAAAGGATGGTTCTTTCATCCAGTGTATGAAAATGATAGGAGTAGTTGAGGGCAAAAACGAAAAACGTGAATATGCTTGAAACAGCCAACCCGTCCCAAAGAAGAATTTTCTTTTGTGGCCTGTATATTACCTCGTCTTTGGAGTCTTTTCCCGTGGCTTCAAATGTGGCGATGAACTTCCTGCCGTCAGTTTTTTTAAAGGAATAATACCCATCGGCGATGATGCCACCGGCAGCCTCCAAGTCGTATTTGGCGACAACGGGCTGGTCTTCGGTGCGCAGCCTGTATTTATAATGGTGCCGGAAAAACCGTAGGGTAATTTTCTTGACAATATTCTCGGTGATAGGTTCCAATAGGAATATTTTGGTGGCTAAGTTCACGTTTTGCAGCAAGCTTTCAAGGATTAATACCAATTATTGTGATTTTGCTGCCGCAACGGTTTCTTGCCAAAGTTTAATCACTTCCCGTGCTTCCCGCACATCGTGTGCCCTCAGAATTTTCGCCCCATGTTGTAAGGCCACCATGTGAAGGGCCGTAGTCCCATTGAGGGCATTTTCCGGCGGCACTTCCAGTACTTTGCAAATCATGGACTTTCGGGAAATGCCTGCCAGCACTGGGCATTCGAGCATCCCAAAAGTGTGCATCATCGTCAACAGCCGGTAGTTGTGCGCCACCGTTTTCCCAAAACCGAAACCGGGGTCGAGGATAATGTCGCTCACCCCGAGCGCTCGCAACTTTCCAGTTTCCCGGATGAAAAAATCGAGCACTTCCTGGACCACGTCCTCATAAACTGGCTCCTTTTGCATGGTATCGGGCGTGCCTTGCATGTGCATCAACACATAGGGTACGCCCAGCCTGGCGACAGTGGGGTACATCTGTTCGTCGAGGCTTCCGGCGCTGATGTCGTTGATGAGGCAGGCCCCGGCGGCTATACTCTCAGCAGCCACGCCAGCCCGCAAAGTGTCAATAGAAATCAGGGCTTCCGGGAAGCGGTGGTGCAGCGATTCAATAGCAGTCAGCACCCGCTTGCGCTCCTCGTCTTCGTCCACGATGGCAGCACCGGGCCGGCTCGACATGCCGCCCACATCAATGAAAGTGGCTCCCTCATCTACCATTTTCCCGGCTTGACGGAGCCATTCGTCCTGCGAAGTGTACCTGCTGCCATCGTAAAACGAGTCTGGCGTTATGTTGAGGATACCCATCACCAAAGGCTCTGCGATGCTTACCAAACGGCCACCGCAGTTAAGTGTTTTTTTTTCGTAAATCATTGTTTGTAAATTGGGCGATGAAGGTACGAAACCACGCTATTTGTTACCTTCGTAACTTAAGCTAAAAAAAAATCCAATTGGGAATGAAACGCACATGGACGAATCTTGCCCGGTACAATTGCTGGGCCAACGAGCGATTGACCGCCGTTATTTCTGAACTGCCGGAGCCGGTGGCCAACCAGGAAATCGTGAGTAGTTTCCCGTCCGTGAAGCTGACCTTGCTCCACATTTGGGACGCTGAGCTGTTGTGGCTAAAGCGCCTTCAAGGGGTGTCGCTCCCGTGTTTCCCAAGCGCAGATTTTTCGGGAAATACGGCAGAAGCCTGCGAAAACGTTGTGGCCACTTCCAGAGAATTTCAGGCATTCGTGGAAGTTCAGCCCGAAGCATTTTTTCAAAAAACGCTGTCGTTTAAAACCATGTCATTCGGAGCACAGCAGCAGCGGGCATTTGAAATAATTCAGCACTGCCTCAATCACTCCACTTATCACCGTGGCCAGCTCGTGACAATGACCCGGCAGCTCGGCCTTGAAAAAATACCCTCCACCGACTTTATCTATTTTCTTCGCCAGGAGGCGAAATGATAAGTAATAATAGGGCCATGCCGGCGGCGGGGCACTTGGTTATTACCCTTAATTCTTACAATCAAAACGACAAAGCATCAGCCTAGAGAAACATTGCATCACGGAAACGTGGCACAAAACCTGAATGCAGCTTTCAGGTGTTACTCAACAGGCAGGCACCGTCTGAAGAGGTGTTTCCAGGAAAAGTGTTTTTCAACGCAATTCGAACTAATGGCAATTTCAAACAAATCGCTTCCCAATAGCTCGTCAGAGAGTTTCAACGCAAAGCGGCTCGTCATTTTTTTAATAGCCGTGGGTGTTCTTGGCCTGCTCCTGTACAAATACTACGGTGATAAGTCAACCTATACCAGTGTACCCAAAGAGGTGCAGATAAAATACGTGCCGGCTGATTTTAAAACCGATGTGGACTTAGAAAATGCGCTACCAATTTTGGCAAATCCCTACCGGTACAGCCGCGAGTTCGATGCGCTGATTCACGACTTTAACCTTTCGCTCGTCAGCCATGTGGCCCGGCGGATGAACCTCAGCGACAGCCTCCAGGCAGTCGTGAAACAGGAATACGAAAAGCATCACCCGTACCTGAGCAAGCTCATGTTCAACGATTTTGTGGCGCTGTCCGACACTTCTGCGGCGCTTTACAATTCATGGTACGAAAACCATATGAACAACGCCGTTGACCTGCTCAACGAGGTGGCTTCGAAATACACCTGTTTTATTATCAACCAAATTCTGGCCACAGTGCTGCCCACTAAAGAGGGCAAGATTTACGTCAACGGCGCTGATGTGAACACCCCTTGCGGCGTGGCACTTACCGAGGGTCTCCAACCTATGATTGCCCGGCTAAAACAGCAGGCTGCTATCGAAGATTTCAGCCGGGCCAAAGGCATCATGCAGGAGCGTGTGGAGCGGACTATCGCCGAGTTGGGCACCATGGAAATCCGTGACCGCAAAGGCATCGGCACTTCCAAGCAGACCAAACTTCTTGGGATGGATGTCTCTTCCACCGAAATGGAAATGTCGGCCATCAGCATCCTGAAGGTGGGCTTTAAGCTCGACAAATACTTTGATATCAGCATGAGTTCTAAAACCGGAATCGTCAACGTCACCCTGCCACAGCCTGAAATACTCAGCCACGAGGTTTTCCCGAAAATAGACAAACTCGACATCGGCTGGATGCGCGAAATAGAGCATGGCGATTTCAACAAAAATATGGACCTGCTGCGCCGGGAATTTCGCCGGGAGGCGCTCGAAAGCGACGTGATGGAGAAGGCCAAAAAACGAGCCGCCGAACTGATGGACACCATCCTGACACCCATGGTGAAAGGTCTCAACAATCGTTACAGGCTCAAAGTGAGTTTTAAAAACGTAAACTCCGAATCTCCGCAGGAACTGCCCCCTGGCTCAGATATGGGCGCGAAAAATGCCGGTAGTTTACAGCAATAATTCCGGCGCATGCCGGGGCAATTTAAAGTGTGCCGGGAAATGAAGTATTGCGGGTATCCATCAAATTTCCGTATTCTTGCCCCCATGTCAGCTCATCAAAACAACACCACTAATGAAGAAACAACTTTTATACCCGGCGCCATTAGGTTTTGTGCAAATTGACCTTTGCCCCTCCTCGCCGCCTTCGGCGGTTCGTCGGGGGAGAAAGCCTTTGGGGGCGCGCCCCCAAGCCCCATTTGCACAAAACCTACTGGAGCGAAGTATTGCATTCGCCTTATTCTCCTTTCTCCTCGCCGCCTGCGGCAGCGATAATAGTGGCAATACCGGGGATTCCGGCACTGCCGTAGCTCCCGAATCCATTCAGCTCATCTGCCAGCCTGTGGAACCCGCTGATACCTTGCAGGAAATACCCCACAACGAAGTTTTCATCCAAATTGGCGACAGCAAGATAAAAGTGGCCGATATTCAGAGCTGCGAAACCATAGCCCCGGAGTCGTTCGCTGAATATCAAATCCCCGCCAATGCCATAGCCGCTGCCGGTGGCTGGTGGGCCGGCTTCGGCGATTACATTTACGTCGTTCAGCAGGGGGATAACTACCTCGTTAAACAAGGTGCCATGGACGAAGAACAGGACAATAAGGATTTCGGCTATCACACCGTGCTCACCTTCACAAAAGAAGGAAAGGAAACGTTGTGAGGTGAGGAATTGGTTGGCCTCATACCTCTTTACTTTTCTTCCAGAATTTCCAGCCATTGCCAAGGTGGATGCCTTTACCTTCTTTTTGGCGCCTTGCCTTTTTCTTCTCTTTCAGATGCTTTTTAAAGACTTTGTTTTTGAGTAAAACGTAGCGGACGGAAACGCCCGTTTGTGTGTAAAAAGTCTTTTCGCCGCCGGACAGGTTGATGGCGGGCTTGAAGTCATAAGAAAAATTCAGCCGGCCGAGGGTCAGCTCCGCACCACCGGTAAAGGTCAGACCAAATGGGTCACCGGCGATGTGGGCGGGAGGTTCCACTGCGGGTGAGTTGTTCAGCCAGCCTTTGTGCAGGCCAGCGCCGGCGTACAGGTTCAGCCCCCGGAACACCAGTGCGTAATGCTTTTCCACAAGCCCAGTGAGCAGCACCTCCTCACGCTGCAAGCTGGACTGTACAATGCCCTCGGCCGTGAGGCTTTTTGCTAAGCGCTGCTGCACCGTCAGGCCCCAATCGGTGCCGAGGCGCAGGCCACCGGCAGTCATGTAAGCCTGTGAAAAAAGAGAAATGGGGGTCAATGAAATCAGGAGGTGGAAGATTAGCTTTTTCATATTGCTTTGGATTGTGGTGGAAATACAATGCGGGGGAAACGCCCCGCCTCGTCCAATTATTACAAGCCGGTGCGGCCTGCCGGTTAAATGCCCGTTAAAAAAAGGAGGGCTGCGAAAACGGAGGTCTGAGATAGTTCTCCTAATTTGCCGCCTGTTTTCAAACCAGCATTGTGGCATTACTCAAACTCATCTTCCGTTTCATCAGGTACTATTTTCGGGCAAAGACGCGGTACAACGTCCACTCGCCTTTTGTTTTCGATTTCACGGAAAGCATACTGGAGGACGACCGGTGGTTTTACCCTTTTTGGGAAATCGAAGTTTTCCGCAGCTTTTTGCAAAGCATTCGCACAAGAATCGCCTTGACCGATTTGGGGGCTGGTTCCAAATTCCATCCCGGCAGCACGAGGAGTGTTGCCAGCCTCGCCCGGTATTCCGCCAGCCGCCCAGTTGCCTGCCGGTGGCTGTTCAAAATCGTGGAGCACTACAAGCCGGCGACCATGCTGGAACTGGGCACCTCGCTCGGCATATCCACGGCTTACCAAGCTACCGCAGCCTGCAACGCCCGCATGGTCACCATCGAAGGATGCCCCAACATCGCACACTTAGCCGCCGAAAATTTCAAACGAATGGGGGTGCTTAATGTCTCGTTGCTACAAGGCCGCTTCGAAGAAATGTTGCCCGCCGCCTTCGCTGAATTGCAACGGCTTGATTACGTGTTTTTCGATGGAAACCACCGCAAGGAACCGACGCTCCGATATTTCGAGCTATGC
>SCUG01000402.1 GCA_004297645.1 Saprospiraceae bacterium
GATCCGGCAGATTGCCCGGGTATGGTATATTTCCTGCCTACGCCTAAATCTCCCCACGGGGTAGATGTTGACCCGACGGGTGAATACATCATCGGTGCCGGTAAACTCTCCACCGACATTACCGCTCACTCGTTCACCAAAATGCTGAAAGCCATTGACGACAAAGCCTTCGACGGCGACCGCTTTGGTATTCCCGTGCTGAAATACGAGGCTGTGTTGGCCGGAGTGGTAAAGGATGGCGGCCTTGGGCCTCTACACTCTGAGTTTGACGATAAAGGCTTTGGTTACACAAGCTTCTTTATTTCTTCGGAGGTAGTGAAGTGGAAAGTGGGCACATGGGAAGTGGTCGATAGAATCCCGGTCTATTATTCCATCGGCCACTTATCAGTTATTGGTGGCGATACGAGAAAGCCCGACGGTAAATATCTGCTGGCTTTGAATAAAATCACAAAAGACCGGTATCTGCCCACCGGGCCGGAGCTGTGTCAAGCTGCCCAATTGATTGACATTTCAGGTGATAAAATGAAACTATTGCTCGACTTCCCCACGATTGGAGAGCCGCACTATGCGCAAGGCATTGCTGCCGATAAGTTAGTGCCACGCCAAAAGCAATTTTACAAGTTGAGCGAAAACAAACACCCATATGCCGCACTGACCGAAAAAGATACAAAAGTAGTGCGTGAAGGAAAGGTTGTTCACGTGTACATGACTACCATCCGCAGCCACTTTGCACCAGATAACATAGAAGGAATCAAGGTGGGCGACAAGGTGTATTTTCACATAACCAACCTGGAACAAGACTTTGACGTACCGCACGGTTTCGCCATTTTAGGTGCACAAAATTCCGAGTTGTTGATTATGCCGGGCCAAACCGAAACGGTTCTTTGGGAACCCAAGTCTGAGGGTGTAATCCCATTCTATTGCACCGACTTTTGTTCTGCCCTTCACCAGGAGATGCAAGGTTATGTTAGAGTTTCTGCTGCCAATTCCAACACTCCGCTGAAGTGGTGGCTCGGTCAGGAACCCAATATCTGATGTATAGCCAACATTGCCAGGTTGGCGGACAAATGGCCGGCAAGCTGCCATTTGTTTGAGCATTATTTAAGAAGAGTTTATTGATGAACAACGGTAGCAGGGCAGATCAAAAAGTGGGGACTTCATGTTGAGGCTTAGAATTTACTTTTTTCATTGAGTTTACCCGGCTTTTTGAATACCCTGCTTACTTTTTGTTCAGGATTCTCCCATACGCCCCTGACAGGAACTCGAAGGAAATCGAATGACATAAACTGGTAAAAAAATGAAATCGCTACCTAAAATTCTTTTTTTTCTGGCTGCTGCCGCCTTGTTGATGTTATTTGTATTTCCAATGTGGAAAATCACTTTACTGGCTCCGCAGTACCCGAAGGGGATTTCAATGTATATTTGGATAAACCAAATCACCGGGAATGATGCTGGCACTCTCCAGAACGTAAATATTCTCAACCATTACATCGGCATGAAATTCATTGAGCCGGATTCCATTCCTGAGTTTACTTATTTTCCATACGTCATCATGGTCATCAGCGCGTTGGGGATGGCCGTTGCATTCATTGGCAAAAGAAGTCTATGGATTGCATGGTTGGTGCTATTGGCTATGATCTGCATTATTGGGGTTTACGATTTCTACCTTTGGGAATACGATTACGGCCACAACCTTAACCCCGATGCCCCAATTAAAATACCCGGAATGGTGTACCAGCCGCCACTCATTGGCAACAAGATGTTGTTAAATTTCCTGGCGAAATCTTGGCCATACATTGGCGGATACTTCGTCGGGTTAACCTTTTTGCTGGGAGCATTCGCCATTTGGCTTAAAAAAAAGTGAAGCGTGAAATACCCCTTTCTGATATTCGGACTCAGCCTGATGATGAGCGCGTGTTCGCCAACACCACAGCCCATTGATTTTGGAACTGATGCCTGTGCTCATTGCAAAATGAATATTGTACAGCCGCAGTTTGCGGCAGAGTTGGTCAACACAAAAGGGAAAGTCATTAAATTCGATGCTATCGAATGCATGATGGGTTATTTGACAGACAAGGACGAAGCAGACTTTGCTTATCTTCTGGTGAGAGACTACAACTCACCCGAAGATTGGGCCGATGCACGTCAGTGCTATTTTCTCATTTCGAAAGAAATCCCCAGTCCTATGGGGGGCTTTTTGTCCGCCTATACCAGTGCAGAAGCAGCAACAGAAACGGCACAGACAAAAGGCGGGGATATTTACAAATGGGAAGATTTGAAAAAATTATCTCAGGAGTGATTCGTGGTTTGAATAGTTTACACCTCACACACCTCCGTATGAAAAAGATTATCACCATTCTGATTTGTGGTGTATTGACGCAATGCGCTTTTGCCAATACCCTCGAAGTTTGTCCGGCCTGTGCTCTTTCTTCGATAACTAAAGCTATTGCCTTGGCTCAACCCTGCGATAGCATTTTTGTACATGGCGGAGTTTACAAAGAGGGCAACATCGTGGTGGACAAAGAATTGACATTTATTGGCATAAACTGGCCAGTGATTGATGGGGAAAATGGCACCGAAATTTTAACCGTCACCGCCAACCAATTTTTTATCGAAGGTTTTCAAATTCAAAATGCCGGTTCAAGCTATGTGGAAGACCGGGCCGGCATTCGCATCAAAAAAGGCAGGGATTTTACCATCCGACACAACAAATTCTACGATGCCGTATTTGCTATTTACCTCCAACATGCCGCCGATGGCATCGTAGATGGCAACACAGTTGTCAGCCATGCCTTGAACCAGGCCAACTCTGGCAACGCCATTCACATGTGGTATTGTGAAAACATCCGCGTCATCAACAATTTCGTTACGGGCAACCGGGACGGCATTTACCTCGAGTTTGTCAACAACAGCACCATCGCTAACAACATCAGCCAGGGCAATCTGCGTTATGGTCTCCATTTCATGTTCTCCAATCACGACAATTATTTTGGAAATACCTTCCGGGAGAATGGAGCCGGGGTGGCCGTCATGTACTCCAAGTTTATTGACATGAGGCACAACCTTTTCGAGCAAAACTGGGGCCCGGCGTCTTATGGTTTGTTGCTTAAAGACATCAACGACTCGCAGATTCACCTCAATGAATTCCGGGAAAATACCATCGGCGTTTTTATAGAAACCTCCAACAGGCTGGATATTACTCAAAATAATTTTGTGCAAAATGGGTGGGCCATGCGCATGTCTGGTGGCTGCCAATTTGCCAACTTCACGAAAAATAATTTCATCAGCAACAGCTTTGACCTCGCCGTTACTTCTGCCGGTACCACTAATTCTTTTGACGGAAACTATTGGAATGACTATTCCGGGTACGACCTCGACAGAGATGGAGTGGGGGATGTGCCGCACCGGCCCATGAAACTCTTTTCTTACGTGGTCAGCCGAACGCCCGAAGCTATGGTTCTTCTGCGCAGCCTGTTCATCGACATCCTCAATTTCTCAGAAAAAGTAAGTCCGATTTTTACGCCGGAAGCTGTCATCGACAACCAGCCGCTCATGAAGAAATGCCAATTTATTCCTGATAAATTAGGTACAGTTACAGGAAGCAACGATTCACGTACAGCGGGAGCAACCATCATCCCTGAGGAAATCCCGGCCGAGCTATAGATTTGCCAAAAATCAACATCCAGTTATGATTACAATAAAGCACCT
>SCUG01000403.1 GCA_004297645.1 Saprospiraceae bacterium
AAAATTTCCTCCATCCCGCAATCCCTGCATCTCATCTTTCAATCCTTTTTTATGAAATTCATCATCATTGGCATGGGCAACTTCGGAGCCTCGCTGGCCATCAAGCTCACTGAAATGGGCCATGAAGTTATCGGCGTGGACAAAAGAAGCGATAAAATAGAAGCAGTAAAAGACAGCATCACCTTTGCTATCATCCTCGATTCGACGAATCAATTAGCCGTCAAGAATCTGCCCGTCGAGGAATCAGACGTGGTTATCGTGGCCATCGGGGAAGACGAAGGCAGCTCCATCCTCACCACCGCCCTCATTAAGCAAAATAAACCCAAAAGGCTCATTAGCCGGGCCATCTCGGTGCTGCATCACAGTGTGTTGGAGACAATGGGCGTGGATGAAATAGCCCACCCGGAAGAGGAAGCTGCCTACCGTTTAGCCAAACGCCTCGATATGCACCTGATGATTGACTCCATTGACATTTCTGATAAACACTCTATTTCTGAAGTGACGGTACCGAAAGAATTGATTGGGAAAAGTGTGCTTGAATGCAATTTCCGCGAACAATACTCTATGAACATCATCACCATTATCCGAAAAAAGAAGAGGAAAAATATTCTTGGCGTTACTACTGAGGTGAGGGATGCCATCGGAATCGTCACACCAGACACCATACTACAGGAAAATGATTTGCTGATTGTGTTTTCTAATAAGGAGGATTTGCACAAGTTTCTGGGCAAGTGATAAGTACTTCTTCCGGTGAAACCAAATATTCTTTACAGCTTCTTTACAGCAAACGGAGTAAGTACTGGGATGAACTTTTCATTGCCTGGCCTTGCTGAGGGCAATTATTTTCTAAAGTGCCTCTGCCACTCAACACTTGCAACTACTGGACAGGCTTCGCAAAGTCAATTTTCCGGTAAAGGTCTTTCAGCAAAACCGGCTTCCCCTCCACCAAAAATGCCTGCTCCATTTTATCGTAATCCACATTTTCCCAGCGTTCGGAATTGTCCATCCTCGTGTAAACGGAAACAAAGGGGCGGCTTTGCTCCACGTAAATAATCTGCTGTACGGAAGGAAATTTTTTGTACACCGGCAGTTTTTCGTTCCAGTCCCGTTCCCGCGTGCTGGGCGACAGCACTTCAAAAACGATGCGGGGGTTCAGGTTGGCGGTCAGGCCTTCGCGGAGGGTATGTTCGACGGGCTTGCCTTTTACCACATGGGCATCGGGGGCGTAGTCAGCTTTAAATTCTTTGCTGAAAACGTGGCGGTTGCTGCTAAGGATTAGCAAGTTATCATCATCTTGAAAATAACGTCCAAGCGCAATGATGATGTTTGAAACAATTGCTTCATGCGGGTTGGTAGCAATGCTCATAAGTATGATGTGTTGGTTTTCGTACTCGATTTGATACTCGCACTCTTGGAGCAAATCCACGTACTCCACCCAGCTTGCCGGCAGGCGCACGATGCCAGGGCCTAATTCGAGCCGCTCTTGCAGCGTGCCGGGAAATTTGGTTTCGACCGTCATAAGCGTTACTTTTTGATTTTTACAAACTTCCGCAAAAACAGCCGTTCACACAAGAACGGTGTGAGAAACTAATGTCGTAGATTTTGAATGGCAGAGGATGGAAAACACATGCCTGGCCTCCGCGAGTCTGCGCTGTTTACCGGGCGCCGGGACATGAAGCTTCGCAGACAAAACCCAGTTTTGGGGGCGGCCCAAAAAAGAAAATCCCGAATTCTCAGCGACCTGCAAATCCGGGATTTCTCCCGTTCATTTTATCACTTTCCTTGATTTTCAATAGTTTTGGCAGCGACAAACCGAACTATACCCAATGAACGGACTGCCTGGAATCCGCTTTAATAAATATGCTAACTGGTTCTTTCCTGCCATCGCTTTGGCAGCCATTATGGTAGTCAATCCCTTCGGAAATTTCCCTCTGAACGACGATTGGCAGTATGCTTTCCCCGTCAAAAGCTGGGTGGAAGAAGGTGAAATGAAGTTCACGGGTGTTTTTGCCCCTAATATTTTGCTACAGGTAGCATGGGGCCGCCTGTTCTGTTTGCTATTGGGCGGCTTCGACTTTAGCTGGCTCAGGCTTTCTACGCTGGCAGCAGCAGCGGTTGCAATTCTTGTCTTCGCCAAGCTGTGTAAAAGGGCCGGTCATGGCCAGGGAACGAGCCATTTTGCCGCCGGCTCGCTCGGCTTCAACCCTCTTTTTTTCTCCCTCGCCTTCACTTTTATGACGGACATTCCATTCTTAGCACTTTGCCTGCTCAGCCTTCTTTCTTTCCATCATTACCTTGAAAACCACAAAATCGCCTGGCTGGCTGCTGCCTGCCTTTGGGCCGTGGCAGGTTTTTACATCCGGCAACCCGGCATCATCCTGCTGCCTGCCTATGCCGTTTTCCTTTTGCCTCAAGAGCGTTTTACAAGGCTTGCCTGGCTCAAATTTTTTGCAGTGCTTGCCTTGGCCGCTCTTGTTTTTTTGAGCCTTGAAAAATGGATAAAACCAGCCCTTGGCATCGGCAAGAATTACGTACCAGTGAGTGAAATTTACTTGAAAGCAATCGTTGAGACTCCACTCCTCACGGTACTGGAGTGGTTGAAAAAAGCCGTTAAAACCTTCGTTTACTTCGGGTTTTTCAGCTTGCCATTTTTACCTTTTTTGTGGAAGAAAATGAAGGGTCATGGCCTGTTATCCAAAAAAATCTGGGCCTTCTCGCTGGCGGCAAACCTGCTCCTGCTTTTGTATTTGGTGAAGATTGACAAAGTATTCCCCTTTGGCGGAAACATCCTTTTCAATTTCGGTTTGGGGCCTGAACTATTAGTTGACGTTTATACGCTCGGCCTGCCCAACACCCCCAAATTACCAGAATGGGTGCTGCTGCTGACCAATTATTTCAGCCAGTTGTCAGCTACTTTTCTGCTACTGTTGATCATCAAAGGATTCGCAGCTTTGAGCCTGCCTGACCGGCGGTTCACTTGTTTGCTCTTGCTTGTCAATGCCATTTATCTGCCCCTATTATCTATTACCAGCTTTTTCGACAGGTACCTGTTGCTGCCCATCGCTTCTTTTTTTTGGGTGTTATCGCTGTTTACCTCGCCATCAGGTTGGAGATTCCCCAGCTTAAAATGGCTCCCTTTCTGCCTCATCTCTTTGTTCAGCCTTTTGGCCACGAAAGATTACCTGAGTTGGAACAGGGCAAAGTTCCAAGCCTTTGAATATCTTCTTTCACAGGGCGCCAGTATCCATGAAATGGACGCAGGCTATGAGTACAACGGCCTTTACAACTACCACTCTGGTGGGCAGACAGAAAAAGAAGGCCGCTCATGGTGGTGGGTAAATGACGGCCACTGGCTGATTGCTTTTGGCCCGGCTCCAGGTTATGAGCCAGTGAAAGAGTTTCCTTACTTCAGGTGGTTATTTTTAAAAAAAGACGCCATACTCGTTTTGAAAAAAACTTGACGCTATTCACTTCCGGACAACTTGCGTCTGCCACCGTACATCCCGAAAAGGAAAAATCGAGAGATTTTATTTTAAAGAAATTGGTGACTGCTTAGCACCCTGGCACACACACCCCTGACCCCTGAAGGGGAACCATAAACGCACATCTTAGCGGACTTTTCACAGTACCTTTTGCAATAGTAAGTAGCTACGAATTTCAACTACTGAAACCAACTGGCGCCGTCATTGTATTGAAGCCGTTGCGCCACATTGAGAGTGCCCAATTCATATAATTTGTTCATTTTAAAAAGCCTCAGCGGCAGTCCGCCGCCGATTTTCCCATCAAATCTTTACCACGCGGAGGGCTTTGCCCATACTGCCATCCACCATCAAACGGACGAAGTAGATGCCGCTTTGCTGAATCTCCCGGCCCAAGGTCACGGTGCCGTTTGCCACATTGAGTTCATAGCTGGCGATTTGCTCACCGGGCACATTGAACACCAGCAGACGGGCATCGCTGAAATTGTTGCGCAGCTCGTAATTCACCAACACTTCTTCCCGGAAAGGATTGGGGGAAGCGGTCAGCACGTATGTACTCTCGTCGAGATCGTTGGTGGCCGTCAGTTCGATGACGACGGTTTGGGTGCTCACGCTGAAACCGCAGCCGTTGGTGGCGCTCAGGGTCACTTCGTAGCTGCCGTTGCCACCATAAGAGTACACCGGATTGGCTTGTGTACTCATAGAGCCGTCGCCGAAATTCCACTCGTAAGAGGTCGCGTCCTGCGAGGTATTGGTGAAGGTTACTTCGCCTTCATTTATGGCAAAAGTGAAACCAACGGTTGGTACATTGCCTACCTGTATGAATTGGCTTTGAATGACCTGGCTGGAGCCGGCTGCATTCGATGCGGTGAGTTGCACGCTGTAAGTGCCCGCTTCATGGTAGGTCACGGCGGGGTTCTGCTCGCCCGACGTGGCAGGTGTGCCGCCGGGAAAACTCCACGACCAGGTGTCCGGCGCACCGCCCGACAGGTCGGTGAACTGCACCTCGAAGGGCACGCAGCCCGCCGTTGCGTCAGCAGTAAACAGCGCCGTGGGAGGCACGGCCAACACCTGTACGACGACAGTGGCAGTTGAACTGCCGCAATCGTTGGTGGCGGTCAGTATCACGGTGTATTGCCCGGTGGCTCCGTAAGTATAAGTTGGGCTTTGCTCCGTGCTGGTGCCAGTGCCATCGCCGAAGTCCCACGCATAGGTGCCACCGCCGGTGGAGGTATTGGTAAAATCTATGGTGGCGCCGTTGGCATTGCTGCTAAAACTGGCCACGGGTGCAGCATTTACGGTGATGAAATTCGGGCGGTCAATGGTGTAGGTATTGCCGTCATTGGTAACCACCGTGAGGCTCACGGAGTATGTGCCGGGAGCATCGAAAGTTACCGGCGGGTTTTGCAAGTTAGAAGTGGCAGGTGTGCCCCCCTCGAAAGTCCAGGCCCAGGTGGCGGTGGAATCAGAGGGGTCGGAAAAATTGACGATGAAAGGCTCGCAACCTTCGGTGGCGGAAGCCTGAAACGCCGGGTAGGGCGAAGTATCTTCGACGCGGAAGGCATCTACAGCCGCTTCCACGAGATGGCCGGAGCTTGCCAGGTCGCTCGTTTCAAAAATCACCTGCATGTTGTTGGTGAGGGCAATGAGGCCCGTCAGGTCGAATTCCGAGACGGGGTTCCAGGCGCTATTGGATTGGGTGATGGTTTCCAAAACCACCTCATCCGTGCCGTTGGTGATGCGCACCTGGAGGGCATCGTCGGGGTTGCCATTGCCGCCATCGTTGAAAAACCAGGTGGAATAGCTGAGCTTCGGCTGGTTGTAATTGCTCAAATCCATGACAGGGGAAAACAGCGTTACCACGCCGTTGTCCACGTCGTCGGTGCCGGCGCCACCGCCGCCGTTGCCGGTCACGTAGCACTGGTTGCCAAGGTCGCCGTCCACATCGGTATCCGTGTTGGAAGGAGCACCGTTAAAATCCGTTCCAACAGGCTCGCCGCGCACCCACCAGCCGGTGCTGGCGGTGTGGGTTTCCGTCCAGCCCAGGTCGAGGATAAAGTCGTCCTGATAGCCTTTGTCGAGGGTGATGACCACGGGTTGCGGCGTGTTGCCATTCACTACGAAGTTTTCAATGACCTCGTGCAGGTAGCCCCAGGCGCCGGCGTATAGCGTGTATTCGCCACCGAAAACTCCGGGAAAAGTGAAATTGCCGGAGGCATCGGAAGTAGTGGAAAATTCGCCGTTGGCGCTGCTCAACACCACCTGCGCTCCCGCCACGGGTGTGCCGCCAGCGGTTTTAACCGTTTGGCCAGTGATGGCAAATGAAGAAATCGGGACGAGCTGGACGTCGAGGATGGTGAGCACGCCATTTTCCAAAGTAGCTGACACGGTTTTAGGAAAAAATCCGGCAGCCGAAAACACCACATCGAAAGTGCCGGGGATGGCCTGGCCTGTTTGGTAGCCACCATTCGTGGCAGTGGATGCCTGGTTGGCCTGCGTGCTTTCGATATGTACGGCTGCGCCGAAAATGGGCAGACCCGTCGCCGCGCTGGTCACGGTGCCTTCGAGCCAGCAAGCTCGTACGTAATCTACGTCGAAAACGAAAAGACCGTTGGTCATGTCGGAAGCAATCACGATGCCGGAGGCAAAATAAGGAAAGACGCCCCAGACGCCGTTGAAGCCGCTGCCGCCGATGAAAGTGTCGAAATTGCCTACCTCGATGAGGTTGGACGGGCGGGCGCCGTCAATGATAATGCAGCCGTTGGTATAATAGGCCGTGATGACCCAGTTGTTCCATACATGTACGTTGTGAGGAATCACGTTTTGCCCCATGGTGGAAATGGACTGGAATTGGTCGAGCTCGACGATGTTGTCCAAGTTCGATATGTCGTAAGAAGTGACGGGAGCGTCGGAAACCTCATCTGTGGTGAAAAGAACGTCGCCGGCGTCGTTGAGCCAGGTGTTGTGCGTAAAATTGGCGGGTGTTTGTTGAGTAGCCAGCAAAACAGGATTGGCTTTGTCCGTTATGTCGAATGCTGAAAAATGACCTTCGTAGATATTGGAATTGAAAAGAAAGTTCCCCCTCGAGTAGCAATCATGAACGTATTCCGAAGGGCCTTTCCCCACGTAAGTCGGGTTGAGCGGGTCCGGGTTCAGGTCAGCAATGATGACACCACCGCCATTCAGGTTTGAACCGTTGATGTACAAATAACCGGACTCGTCTATCCACAAGGTATGGCCTCTGTTCAGAGTACCTAAGCCGGGGATGTTGGGCAGCCAGTGGGTGGCTGTGAAACTGTTCGGAGCGTCATGCAGGTCCACGATGAGCACGCCGCTGGGGGGCGAGGTTGATTCGGTGACGAGGTAGGCATATTGCCCCCACGCCTTGACCTCGCGCCAAGAGCTGTTGTTGTCGGGGATAAAACCCACCTCGACAACGTTCTGCGGATCCGCCAGGCTGACGATGGAAAGGCCCGTCCTCGTTCCAACGAGGGCGTACTCCGTTCCGTCGTCGGGATCCGTCCACCCCCACAGACTACTCAGCCCTTGCGGGTAAGGCACTTGGTCGAACAAGGTCATGTTTAGTTGGGAAAAGCCGAAGGTAGCTGCAAAGGCGAAGAGTAATGTAAAGAGAGCTTTTTTCATGACAGGAAGGTAGTTTAGAAGATTCTTGATTTCGGAAATTTGTAAAAAGGGTAAGTAACTTGTCACAAGGCCAGCAAAGGTAGTTTTTTTTGACCCGCTCAAGTTAGGCCACTTCATCTAATGCGGCAATTGGTAGGCAATTGACAAATAGCAATGGTTAAATTTTTCATTTTAAAAATGGTAATTATACAGCCGGGGTACTTGCTTACCACGCCACCCCTGACCCCCAAAGGGGG
>SCUG01000404.1 GCA_004297645.1 Saprospiraceae bacterium
CGATCATTTTCAAATTGGTGCCGAATACAGCACCAATCTGACAAACCCTATCCTGAAGGTTACTGATAATGGAATAGCTATTGGCCAAGACACATACTCTGAAAATTATTTCGGTGGTTTTTTGAGATCCAAAATTTCAAAATTTCCTGCTCAGCGGTTTGGATTAGTGCTCATGGCAGGTGGAGGCATTTATTCCACCTCCGTCCAAGTTCGGCGGATAGGTAATCCCGGCGATGGCAAGCGCTACGATTACAAACAATATCCTGGGTTCAACGGTGGACTTGGTTTTTCCATCCCGGTTGCCCGGCACATCATGCTCGAACTAGCCTACTCCTATCATTTGGTTACTCGTCCAGAACTGGCACCACATATACCAAAATACGATGCCTCCTATCATCGCTTTAACGCCGGTGTCAGCTTTAATCTCGTTTTTGGCAAACGCGCTAAAGAGTACCCTGCATTTAGGGGAAGATAAGTTGTTTCAATATCTGAAGTCCCTACGGGCGTTTCAATTCTTTGACTTAAGGAACGATGAAAGAATAAATTCGCCATTTGATGCGGCCCTTATTTGCTCATGCTGAGCGATATCGTCGTGAATGCTAAGCATTTTCAACCCGGAATTCGTAATTTGCAGAAATTTTAATTACAATCACTGTGAACAGCCACTTCCCCTCCCAGAATGTAATGCACCAGCATGCGATCTCCTGCGCAAAGAAGGTACACCGTTTGCTCTTAGCATTTTCCATTAGCTTTGTTTCCCTGGCGGCCAATGCCCAATTATCCGTGAATTTAATTTCCCAAAATCCCCAATGCGGCGGCTTTTCAACGGGAGTTATCACGGCAATACCCAATGGAGGTACATCCCCATATTCTTACCTATGGAGCACGGGTGCTACTTCAAATCCCATCACCAACCTGCCACCAGGTATCTACTCCGTCACTGTGACGGATATTCTCGGAAACACAGCTATAGCAACAGCTACGCTGACTTCTCCCCCACCTTTGTCCGTTCATATTCATGTGGATTCCTGCACCCTCCCCGGCGCCATGACGGTAGTAGTTAGCGGAGGAGTTTTGCCTTATGATTATTTGTGGAATACTGGAGAAACGACGGCTTCCATTTCCAATCTGGCGGTGGGCCAATATTGTGTCACCGTGCTGGATGGAAACAACTGTGGATTCGTAACCTGCCAATACATCGGGCAGCCACTCAGCGCCACAGTCAGCTCTACGCCTGTTGTATGCGCCAATAGCACTGGAGGTACCGCCACTGCATACAGGGCTGGGGGTATTGCGCCTTTTCATTATCAATGGAACAGCGGCCAAACCACCAAAGCGATAGAAAATTTACCTCCTGGTATTTACACGGCAACAGTAACGTCGTACAACGGGTGCACGGCAACCGCCTCCAACACAGTGGGCCTCGTGCCAGGCAATTTCAACGTGGGGTTGGATGTTATTCAACCCACTTGCTATGGCAGTCTTTCAGGAAGCATTGATGCCCTGCCGCCCCCTGGTGGTGGTTATCCTTATCAATACAAATGGAGCAATGGCGAGTCTGGTCATTTTATAGACAGCCTAAGTGCTGGTTTTTATGGGGTGACGGTCACCGATAATTATGGCTGCATGGGCGAAAATTCCGACACCCTTTTTTATCAAAGCCATTTGACGGTGGGTACTTCGTCCACCAATCCGGCCTGTTTCAACTCGAACGATGGCTCCATCATCGCACTGCCGGCTGGCAGCGTTCCGCCATTCGGTTTTTTGTGGAGCAATGGAGATACGACAGCGACCATCGAAGAACTTGGGGCCGGTATATATAATGTAAGTGTGACCGACAGCCTCCTTTGTACGGCAGCAGTATCAGACACTTTGGTAGCTCCACCACCCTTCAACGTGCTGCTTTCTGCCATCAATGCTTCGCAATGTGGCGCTGCCGATGGCTCCGTTACAGCCACTCCGGAAGGCGGCGGAAGTGCACCATTTACTTTTACCTGGGAAAGTGGAGAATCTGACAGCACCCTGACCCATCTTGCCGTAGGTATTTACACCGTGAAAGTGGCATCTTCGGAAGGCTGTATTGCCTCAGATTCCATCGTCGTTGACCAACCCGACACACTCGCAGTTTCCGTATCCGGCACGCAGCTTATCTGCGGAGCGGATAGTTCAGGCACTATCATGGCATCCGTGATGTACGGCACCGGCCCGTTCCAATTCGAATGGAACAACGGTGGTACCACACAAAACATATCGGGCTTGCCCGCCGGGCTTTATAAAGTCACGGTGACAAGCTCAGAAGGCTGTACAGGAGAGAATAGTCACGTCATTGTTGGTAGTCCGGAAATTAGTATCACATTGACCCCTGCAAACAGCGGCTGTTACGGTAATAGCATTGGTGAAATAAATTCTACAGTATCGGGGGGTCTGGCTCCGCTGTTTTATCATTGGTCAAATGGGGCCACCACCCCTTCAATTTCAAATCTCCCTTCGGGAAATTACTACCTCACCGTCACCGATGATGTGGGCTGTGCAGAGTCCCAATCTGCCATCATTGAGGAACCCGACACGCTTGCCCTCACTATCATTCAATCGCCGGGAAGCTGCGGCGGAAATGGGTTCATCGAACTGGAAATAGCAGGAGGAACCCAACCCTACATCATACTTTGGAACACCGGTGACACGACCAGCACGCTCCTCGATATCCCTGCTGGTGTGTACATAGCTACGGTGACCGATGCCAATGGATGCCAGGTTTCCGGCTCTGCGACGCTTCCCGATTTGCCAGGCGTAGGACTCCAACTCACCCACTATAATACTACTTGCAATGGTTCCGGAGACGGTATGATACAGGCCCTGGCATCTCTGGGCACCCCACCCTATTCCTATCATTGGAGCAACGGAAGTTCAGCAAGTAGTATTAGCAACCTGAGTCCTGGAAACTACCAGCTTACCCTTACCGATGCGGCGGGTTGTACGCTTGCTTCATTGGCCGAAGTTACGGCAGGATATGCCTTGAACGTAACGGTGGAAGCACCCCTTTTCCTTTGCCAGGGCAACACGGCCACCGCTACCGCTTTGGTAACAAACGCCGTCCTCCCGGCAAGCTACACCTGGTCGAATGGCCAGAGTTTAGAGTCCATTTCGGGTTTGGAAGCTGGCGCTTATAGTGTCAGCATAGTAGATTCATTGGGATGTTTTGGCGAAGCCAATGCGTTCATTGCCCCTGCCGGTAATTTTGAAGTAACCGAAACTGTGGGAGAAATTTCCTGTTTCGGCGAGCAAAATGGCGGCATCAGCCTTGATGTGACAGGCGGCTTGCCTCCGCTGACTTATTCATGGAGTACAGGTGCGGCGTCCGCCGAAATAAGCAACCTCGGTCCCGGCACTTATTCGTACCATATTTCGGACAGCGCCGGGTGCACCTATGATGGCTCCATTACGCTCAACGAGCCGCCGGTTCTTGTGCTCGAAATTGCAGCGACCAATGGCTCTTGCGGCAATATGGGCTTGGCCACAACTACCGTTTCGGGTGGTAGCCCGAACTATACTTATTTATGGAGCAATACCATGATTACCCCCGAAATTACCAACCTCGAAAATGGCACTTACTCACTGACGGTGACCGATGAGCACGGCTGCCAAACGACAGACTCAGCCACTGTGCTTGTGTTCGAAGTGCCGGAATGTAGCATTACTCTGAACCATGCGGTTTCCACCATCGGTGGTGATGATGGCGAACTTCAGGCAATGATTTTTGGGGGAATCGGGCCATTTGATTTTTACTGGAGCAACGGGGACACGACGGCCATTGCTGCCAATCTTGCCCCCGGCACCTACCAGCTTTTGGTGACTGATGTGGACAATTGCCAGTCCAATTGCTCTTTCACGCTACACAATCCTGGCAGAATAGGCGACCTCGCCTGGCTCGATGAAAATGGAAATGGAGTGCAGGACGACGGGGAACCCGGAGCTGGGGGGCTGGCTGTCACGCTCCAAGGCACCGATGTTTACAACCTTGTACTCAACCAAACCACCGTCACGGATGGCTTTGGGTTATACTATTTCGTGGTACAGCCAGGTAGTTACAGCTTGTTTTTTGATACCCCGCCTAACCGAGTGATCAGCCCGCCGAATCAAAGTGACAATGAACTCGACAGCGACGCGAACCCGGCGACGGGCCAGACGGAGTTATTCATCCTCGCCGATGGCGAAACGGCCATAGACTGGGACGCTGGATTCGCCCCGGCCTCGCCCTGCGACAATGCCACAACAGGGGGTACCATCTGTTGTGACCAAACCCTTTGCAACGCCGGAGACCTACCCCAACCTATCGAAAACGTCACCGAACCGGCCGGCGGTTCTGGCGCTTTGGAATACGTGTGGATGTACAGCACCAATCCTGGCCCATTCAACCAAACTACCTGGACTGCCATTCCGGCGGCTGAACAACCCGGCTTGACGCCCCCGGCCATTTCAGAAACCACTTGGTTTGTCCGGTTGGCAAAAAGAGAAAATTGCATTGACTTTCTTACCTCCAATATCATAGTTGTGAATGTGGCGGAGGCGAAGGTGGCAGCCATTCAGGGACCTTCGATTGCCTGCATCGACAGCCCGCTGAATTTCTCCACTGGCGACGGGGAACCCAGTGCCAGCTACGCCTGGTCGTTCGGCGATAGCGCCCAACCTGCCGTGGCCCAAACGCCGTCGGTGGTAGGAGTCCGGTGGAGCACTCCCGGTCCCAAAATGATTATTCTAACCATTGCTTTCAATGGCTGCCTATCAGCCGACACGCTATTCGTGGAGGTGTTGGATAACGCTGCTGTTTGCAACGGAGCGTTTATTATTTCAGCCGAAAAGACGGGACCTTACGCCGTTCTCGTCAAATGGGACTATCCCGTTTCAGATTCCATCGAACGGTATTTTGAGGTAGAATGGGCACCTGGCGATGCGGGTTTCATTTCGCTCGGAGAGCCTGAAAGCATCGAACAGGAAGGAACATTATTGCGATATAAGGCCGTTCACCTCAGCCCCGTTTTCGGAAAGAACTACTACCGCGCTCACCTGCTCGATGATGCTGGAAGCGAGTTATACTCCAACGTGGAGGAGGTCGTCATCACGGGAGAATTTAACCTGGTGCATGTATTCCCCAACCCGTTCGGCAAGATTATTAAAGCGGAATTTTTCGACCGGTATGATGCGGTCATTTACTTGGAATTGGTGGCGCCGGATGGCAGGCTGGTGCGTATTTTCAAAGCCCCGGAGGAAGGGTTCAGCGCCTCCTTCGATGTAGGCGATTTGGCCGCAGGCCTTTATTTTCTAAAGGTAAAATACAATGGCGCGCTTCAGAAAATTTACAAGATGGTGAAACTTTGATGGCTTACGCAGGCGGTAGGTCGTTGTCCTCCATCGGGGGCGGAGCGGCTTCCCTTCCTGAAAAACCATAAAATAGTTGTGACAAAAACGTGCCTGGGAAACGCTCTACATTTGGAAATCCCAGCCTTATGTCTTTCCCCGAAAACGGGATATAAGCTGTGCCGAAGATGTAGTCCCAGATGGCAAGCGTAATGCCGAAATTTATTCCAAAAGGTTTGTTTTTTGGCAAATCGTACGAATGGTGCCATATATGCATTTCCGGACTGTTGAACACGATTTTCATGGCCTTGCCTAAAATGAAAACTCCCACCATAGTGGAAATCACGACAACGAGCGCCTGCTGTCCAATGTCTGGCTGGTGCAGCAGATTTATATCGAAACCACCCATGGCTATGACCAGACCAATCAAGATGCCCATCACACCGCCACTTATCCATCCGGGTACAGAGATATTGGAGTGATTGTAGTGCCCCACGGCAAGCGTAAATATGTGGATGATGAAAAAATCGTACAGCCCAATGCCCATCAGCGCCAGCGGTAAATATTGAATGGTACGGTACACCACATTTTCCATCCAATGATACCGGAGATGTGCAGCAAAGCCCATCTGTTCTACGGAGTGGTGCACTTTGTGAAACTCCCAAAGTGCAGGCGAGTGATGCAGCAGCCGGTGCACCCACCACTGTATGAAATCACTGACGAGAAATCCAGTTATCAAAATAGCCCAAGCCGGCCAACCGCTAAGCGGGTTGGATGCCTGCAAGTCAAAACTTATTGCCCAGAGAATGATATCGTTGAACAATTCAACCACCATATTGGAGGCCGCATTGTAAAAAATGAGGGAGAACAGAAAAAAATTGAAGAACATGTAAAAAAAGTCAAGCCAGAAATTCTTTCGAAAAATCGGTTGGTTTTCCCGCCAGGGTTTTAGCAACTCCAGTAAAAAGAAAAAAACCGACACAAGCAGTAGCCAGTAAAAATAGTTATGCCAGTTGGGAGTGAGAATCGTGTTCCTTAGATACGAAGCATATCCGCTGTAACCGTCAATGAAAGTTTTCAAATACTCCAAGACTAAGTGGGTTGAATTACAGGTAAAAATCGAGAACCATTAGGCTACCGAAAACAAGGCTCGCAATGCCATTAGTTGTAAAAAACGCAAGATTAATTTTGCTCAGGTCATAGCGCCAGACCAGCGTATGTTGGTAAAAAAGAGAGGCAGAAAAAATTCCGGCTGCCGCCCAACTTAGCCAGCCGAGTTCCGGAAAGGCCTTGCCCGCCAAGGCGGCAGTTGCAAACACAGTAGTGGCGCATAAAATATGGAGACCTCTGGACAGCCTGAGCGCTTGCCTTCCACCTAATGTGGCGGGTATGGATTTCAAATTCATTGTTTTATCAAAATCTTCATCTTGCAAGGCGTAAATGATATCGAACCCCGATACCCAAAGGAGTACCACGCCAGAGTATAGCAAGGGGGTCAGCGCAAAATGACCCGTTACAGCCAGATAGGCGCAGATTGGTGCCAGCGCCAAGCCAAGTCCCAATACGAAATGGCATAATACAGTGAACCTTTTGGTGAAACTGTAACCCAATACGATGGCCAGTGCCACAGGCGAAAGGTAAAAACAGATAGGGTTAATAAACCAGGTGGTTATTACGAAAAGCAGACTGTTGCCAATGGCAAAAAAAAATGCAGCCCTCGGTTTGATAATTCCGGCCGGTATTTCCCGGAAGGCAGTCCTTGGGTTTTTCTGGTCAATATCACGGTCGAGGAATCTGTTGAATGCCATTGCTGCGCTTCGCGCAAACACCATACACAATATCACCAAAACGAAAAGCCTGGGATTGAATCCACCCCCTTCCGAATGGATGCCAATGAAAAAACCCAGCAAGGCAAAAGGCAGGGCAAAGATGGTGTGGCTGAATTTGATAAGTGAGAAATATTTTCGCATAGTTCGATTGCAATGGCCTCACAAAAAAGCCTGCACAAAATATAAATTGTGCAGGCTTTTCAGCTACGATGAGACTCCAGATTATTGTTTTGCAGCACCAGCAGGGGCAGCAGCAGCAGGGTCCGGTGTTACCTCACCCTTGATGTAAATGATACTTTGTGGGGGGTCGGTATTGGCGGTGATGGTCACCTGCTTCGTTTGAGCACCGCTTTTCCCCTTGCTGTCAAACTCGACAAGGATGGAACTGGAAGCACCCGGAGCAATCGGCTCTTTCGGCCATTGAGGCACAGTGCAACCGCAACTGCCTTTGGCGTTGCTGATTACGAGTGGCTCTTTGCCTGTGTTGGTAAACTTGTATTCGTGACTGACTTTTTCCCCGGCTTTTACCTTTCCAAAGTTAAACTCGGTTTCAACGAATTTAGCAGTGGTAGTCGGTCCGGTAGGAGCAGTGGGCTGGGTGGCATTGGCAGTCGGTGCTAATTGACCTGGTGTAGCGGAAGTCTGAAGGCCACTGGCATCAGTTGTAGTTTGAACTGCCTGTTCTTTTGACGATTCCTGGTCGCTTTTGCAGCTTGCCAAAAAACCAACCATAAGAAGAGCGAGAAATCCAATTTTAATTTGCTTCAACATCTTAATTAGTTTTAATGATGAGATGGAATTTGTGGTGTTCGAAAAACAAGGAACAAATTTACAACTTTTTATTAAAGTGTTATCCGGTATTTGGATATGCAAAGTTATGCCAAACCAGATGCAAAGTATCGCCATCCCCAATGTTTTGGCTGTTAATGGGATGTTAATCGAAGAATGGCTGCCTGCAAAGCAAACAGCCATTCTAATTATCCCTTTAAAAAGAAGAGATTAGTACTTGATAGAAATTTCGTAGTTGTCCGTATTGTCGCCCAAATCTGTAGTCTCGGTGATATTGTCCACCCTGATTAGATAATACTTAGTACCACCCTTATTTACCGCGAAGATGTCACCCACCTGTACTTTAGCGCTGACGACAAAAGAACCCCATGTTGGCAAAGTTGCCGTAAAAGGTGAAGCGGCGTCAAACGCAGTAACAATTGCCGCTTTGGTATCCACGGTGCTGAAATTGAATTCGGGAAGGTTGTTGCCCACAAAACGGATTTCCGTACCGTTCATGCTACCGATTTGGCGGCGCCAGTTGTCGCCAGACCCAGCCAGGGAATCTATGCCCATATCGCGCATTTCAGCCAGTAAATAAAAGTTGTTGGGGTCACCTACATGCGGTGCCGTACCTGTCGTGGTGCCATCGTCGAGGTCTATGCCTCCATGTCCAGCAGGGCCAGCTTGATTCCAAAGCACCCCGGAAATATTCATTTCGAGGGGTTCCAGGATGGTCAGGTCAAAATCAGCACTTCCCTTGAGGCCTTTTTCGTCGGCCACTTCGAAAGTATAAGTATGCTTTTCGTAGGCTTGATGGGCTTTGATGTTGATGTCCCATGTAAAGCCATTTTCATTACCACCACTCAGGAGGAAGGGGTTGGCTGCGCCAGCTTGCCCCACGAATTCGAGCCTTGAAAGGTCGGAGATTTTGGTTCCGTCTTCTAAAATTGTAAGTGTGCTTAGGGTATTGGTACCCTTCGTTACTTCGATGGTTACGCTTACGGTGCCGCCCAGTTCGCTAATGATATTACCAGGAGTGGGGCCTGTGACAATTTGGACCAACGGGTTGAGGTCATTTCCGGTCGGATCGCTGTTACAGCCGGAATTCAAAATAGCAGTAGTGAGTAACAGACTTGAAAAAATCCAGAAGATATTCTTCATGCTTAAAAAAATTTTAAAAAATTAAAAATATTGGTTGAAGGTGTCTGACCGTAGGATAATTACTACCTGAATGCAATTCAGACCGGCAGTAAGGAGTCAAACAACTTTGTGCCTTTGACTTAAGAAGTGCAACAGGGTCACTTAGGAAAATGTTTACCTGGCTTCGTAAATCAACAGCACAAAAAATTCATCTGGGAAACGATGACATTGGTTGGAATGATGCTACCCGGTTTCATAAATAATCGTTAATTCGCTGCTCGGCTGTAATCGCCTATTTTCTCCTTAATTTTGCAAATTCTAATCAAAAAAATCGCAACTGCTCAGTGCCTGGAAGTTAGAGGAACCTGGAGTTTAATCTGTAAGAACTGAGAGCATCTTAATCGTTTAGGTTCGAGTCTCTCAGTATACAACTACTGAATTTCAATGAATCTTCCATCCCTGAAAAGTTACTAAAAATTAAGAGTATGAGTTTGAACATGAAACACTCCGTATTGAACCGTTTTCTAAGATACGCTGCCATAGACACTCAGTCCGACCCCACATCGCCCACATGCCCCTCGACGGAAAAGCAAAAAAATCTCGGCAAAGTGTTGGTCGAAGAGCTGCTTGCAATCGGTGTAGCCGATGCCCATCTTGATGAGCACGGCTATGTATATGCCACTATTCCGGCCAATTCCGGCAAAAAAGTACCCGTCCTTTGCTTTTGCTCTCACATGGATACTTCACCCGACTGTAGCGGTCAAAATGTAAAACCCATCATTCATAAGAATTACCAGGGTGGCGACATCATACTGCCAGATGATGCAAGTCAAATCATTCGCATGGACAGCCATCCCGGCCTCGCATCCCAAATCGGCAAAGATGTTATCACAGCCAGTGGCACCACCCTGTTAGGTGCGGACAACAAGGCCGGCCTCGCCGCCATTATGGATGCCGCCGAATTTCTCATGAAGAATCAATCGGTAAAGCACGGAGCTATTCGCATTTTATTCACCCCTGACGAAGAAATCGGAAGGGGTGTGGACAAGTTGGACATTCAAAAATTGGGTGCTGACTTTGGTTACACGATTGATGGCGAGCAGGCTGGCTCCCTTGAAGATGAGACTTTCTCGGCAGATGCGCTAACCGTTGAAATCGAGGGTAAGAGTTCTCATCCCGGTTTTGCCAAAGGCAACATGGAAAGTGCACTGAAAATAGCCGCAGAGATAGTCAGCGCATTGCCGAAAAATGGCCTTTCACCCGAAACAACAAGTGGCCGCCAGGGATTTGTTCACCCTGTGACCTTGACGGGGATGGTGGAATCTGCCACCATTCAATTTATTATTCGCGATTTTACGGATGAAAAACTTGCGGCGCACGAAGAGGTTATTCAGTGCATCGTCGAAGACGTAATGGCCAACTACCCAAGGTCGAAGGCCAAGGTGAATATCACGGAGCAATACCGCAACATGAAAAAAGTCCTCGATGCGAACCCTCAAGTGGCGAATTACGCCATTGAAGCCATAAAAAGGGCTGGCCTCACACCCCACCAATCAAGTATAAGGGGCGGCACTGACGGGTCCAGACTTTCGTTCATGGGACTTCCCTGTCCCAATGTTTTCGCTGGTGAACATGCCTTCCACTCGCGGCAGGAATGGGTCTCGGTGCAGGATATGGAAAAAGCAGCGGAGACCATCGTCCACCTTTCCGCTATATGGGAAGAGCATTCATGAGCAGAAATCAATGCGACGGTTTTACCAGAAATATCTACTACTTAAGATGGCCCAAATAGAGTTTGCTCATCAATGGCAGTCTTAACAACATCGGCGCATTTTTTTTCTCACCTTTAGCACCAAAAATATCGTCTTCTTCACAACCAAGATTTATGCATCCCGTCAACTTTTCGGAATAGCATAAGAAAGAAACCTGAAGACAAACCGCTAAAACGATTGAAGCAATGACCAACAAAACTATTTCAACCCTGCTGATTGCCCTTGCCGGCATTCTGCTGTTTTCCTGTGGCAACCCTGTTAAGCTGCTGGAGAAGGGCCGGTTTGATGAAGCTGTTTATTTGAGCGTAAAAAAATTATCGGGCAAGAAAAAGAAGAAAGTAAAGTATGTGCAAACCCTCGAGAATGCCTTTTCAAGAGCCACCTATGCCGATATGCGGAGTATCGAAACCCTGAAAAAAGAAGAGCGTGCTGAGAATTGGGTTAAGATAAATGAAATACACCGCCGCATCCAACTCAGGCAGGAGGCCATCGAGCCGCTACTGCCACTGGTCGCAGAAAACGGCGTCAAGGCGAATTTCCATTTTGTAAAAATCGAAGACCTCGAAATAGAGTCGAAAAAGAAAGCAGCTGAGTACTATTACCTGGAAGGCAAGAGAAAACTTGCATTGGCTGAAAATGGAGACAAAACCGCCGCTCGTGAAGCTTACAACGAATTTGAAAATATCGGCCGGTATTACAAGGATTACCGGGACGAACGAATACTAATGGACAAAGCAATTGCCCTCGGCACGGTTTACGTTTTGTTCAAAATGGAAAACCATTCCGATGCGATTCTGCCTGGTGATTTCGAACGGGAATTGAAAAAAATGAGCGTCGCTGAGTTGGACAAAACCTGGAGAACAATACACTTGAATGCTGAGGCCGGCCTCGATTATGACTTCACCGTCACCATGCGGCTGCGGGAAATAGACTCC
>SCUG01000405.1 GCA_004297645.1 Saprospiraceae bacterium
GTGAGTGACATCAACCGGTTATTCCAGGAGAATTTCGCAGCCTATCAGCAGAAAGTCGAAGCGGTCCAATTCTCCCTTTTCAAAGCCTTCGAGCCAATAAAAATGGAATGATTTTGCCTTCCGGGAAGGGGTGAAATATCCCCTGTTTCCACGACCAGCTCTAATCGTTCATTGCCATGAGCACTGCCTTTCCCGATAGGTAGCGGGAGCGCTAAGGGGAGTGGGAACTTGGGGCCTTCGCCCCCAAACCCCTACTATCGGGAACCGTTCATTGCCATGAGCACCGCCCCCGTCTGCCCCTCAGCCCTCCACCGCAAATGGCAGGTTTTTGGCAACACATTCCCGGTCGTATCTCCGTATTTTTGAACTTGATATGAAGAAGTTACCAGCCCGCCTTCCTTCCCTCGCAGATGCCGCTGCCGGCCTGAAGCGCCGCATATCGCAGTTAGGAGCTTCGCCCGGTGAAGCACCGTTCGAGCTGCCGCAAACGCCCTTCGACAAATACTATCGCAAAAAGCTATTGAATAAATTAGACCTCAGGCTGGTAAACGAAAAGTCGGTGCTGGAAGTGGGCTGTGGCGCAGGTGATTTGCTCAGGGCCGCCGCCACTTTTCAACCCAAAGAACTCTATGGCGTGGACCAATCGGCGGAGGCCATTGAGTTGGCCCGCCAATATTTGAAGGGTGTGGACGTGGACCTCGACGTGGCTCCCGTGAGTGCCCTGCCCTTCCCCGGCCAGTCGTTCGACATGGTGTTCGTGATGTTCGAGTTGCAGTACATCCCCGGCCATGACCTTTTGCCAGTGATTGAAGAGGTCTGCCGGGTGGCGCGCCAATGGGTAGTGCTGATTGAAGAAACCGCTGGCAAAGTCCAAATGGGCAACGGTCTGATATACCGCCCGGTGGAGCTGTACAAAGCGGCCTTCAAAACCCAAAAATTTCATCTCCGCCAAACGGACTACCTCGACGTGGCGTTCAGCCGGTCTTTATTTTCTGGCTCCAACCAGCCCTGGCAATGGCTGCGGTGGATTTTCAGCCCCCTGCTCTACCTCCTCGGTTTCCCCTCTTCTTGGATGAAACCGCCCTTCAGCGGCGGCGAACTTCCACCCTCGAAACCGGCCGGGCAGTTGCAAAAACTTTTTCTCTCCCTCTCCTCCGGCTTCGACGATATACTGCCCGCCAGCAAAGGCATTACCATCATGCGCTTCGAGCGCGAAAAGTTGTTCCGCCGGTAGCCTAAGAACTCTAAACCAAAGACTGAAGACTGCGGACTGAAGACTATCCTCCCTAATCGGTAGCTTTGCGCGATGAGTCTGAACAAGCCCGAACTGGCCCGCTTATTTTACCTTGAATTGCTGAAAATCCACAGCAACAACGGATGGCCGGCAGCTACAAAAGCCGGTGCGCTGGCACGTCTGCTGGAATTGCTGTTTCTCGAAATCACCAAAGCGGAGAACATCGCCTTCACCACGCTTTTTGCCCGCATCGCTTATGCCTGCCACAAGTTTGAGGTAGAAAAGAAAACGCAGTACTGGATTCATTTTTTTAGAAAAAAACTGCGGGTATTGATGCCCGGCGAAGATGGTGGAGAGGTGTACCGGCTCGGCCTGAAAACCACGGCTGAGGCCGTAACCGCCGTGTTCGGGGAGGCCCCCCCGGAAGAGGTGGCAGCCATTGTACCCCAAAAATATCCTTTCACTTACAGCGAAATAAAAATCAGCGGCTTCAAGCCGTTGGTCCGCGTCATAGCCCTCATGGACGACGAGGAAAACGACCGCTTTATCGCACAGGATGCCGATGCCCCCGCCGCCATCATTTACGTTCAATACAACATGGCGGAGCGCAACGAACCTTTCAACCCCACCATCCGGGAAATCCGCGCCCATTTTGGGTTTCCCGTTACCCTCAGCCTCGTTGATGTGGAAATTGTGGAGAGTCCCCAAAACCAGAAATCTCCAAATGTGCGTGGTGAGGAAAGGCCCTTTCCGAGTGTGACAAACCAAGCTCGCCCGCAATTTGCCACCCGCCACCCGCCACCTGCCGCCACTTACCGCCCCCGCGCCATCGTGGTGGAGCCAGACTACCTGCTCGACGTTTCTACCGTGGCCAACTGTTTTCAGGGCAGTGGCGCCGAGCCGGTGGTTTATTTACTGCAAAAGTTCCTGCCCGTGGGGCAGAGTGTGCCGATGATGGTGGGCAACATCGCCAACTTTTTCCTCGACGAGCTGATGCACAACCCGCGGGCCACGTTCAAAGAAACTTTCCCAAAGGTGTTCAAACTCAACCCCCTGGCCTTCTCGCTGCTGCCCGATGCCACCATTCGGGAAGTGATGCACACTTCGCAAAAGCATTGGGTCACCCTGCAAAATATGGTCGTGCAGGGCTTTAAAAAATTTGACATCGAGCCGGCGGAATGCTACCTCGAACCTTCGTTTTACGACGAAAAACACGGCTTGCAGGGGCGCCTCGATGTGTTTTTTAAAAAGGGAAACAAAAGCGCCATCATCGAGCTGAAAAGCGGCTCGGCGTTTATGCCCAACCGCAACGGCATCGGCGCCAGCCATTACATCCAAACCCTGCTCTACGATTTGATGGTGCGGGCCACGTTCGGCGACGAGGTGGAGCCGGCTTGCTACATCCTTTATTCCAAAATGGACAGCCGCCAGCTCAAGTTTGCACCCCGCGTCAAGTCGGAGCAAAACGAGGCGTTGCAGCTTCGCAACCAACTCGTATCGCTCGACCGGCAGCTCGCCGCCATTCAAGGGCAGGTGGTCAAGGCCCCCGTTTTGGAGAGAATCACCACCAACCACTTCCCGCACCTGAAAGGCTTCCACCAGCGTGATGTGGAGCTTTTTGAAAAAACATACACCGCACTCAACGACCTCGAACGGCGCTATTTCAACGCCTTCACCGGCTTCACAGCACGGGAACACCAATTGGCCAAAACCGGCGTTCAGGGCCTCGAAAACGCCAATGGCCTCGCCTCCCTCTGGCTCGACGACCTGGCGCAAAAGGAAGAAAATTTCCAAATCATAAAGGCCCTCAAAATCAGGGAAAACCGGGCAAACGAAGACGAGGCCCTGCTCATCTTCGAGAAAACGGCGGAAACGAACCAGCTCGCCAATTTCAGGACGGGTGACATCGCCGTGCTTTATCCGGCCCCCGCCCAGCGCGAGGTGACCTCCTCCCCCTTTGGGGAAGGCCGGGAGGGCGCGTGGGTGAATGCCCAAATCTTCAAAATCACCATCCTCACCATCACCCCGCTGGAGGTGACGGTACGGCTGCGGTACAAGCAATTCAACTTGCAAATTTTCGAGGAAAACGACCTGTGGAATTTAGAACACGACCAGATGGACATGAGCTTCAACGCCATGTATCAGGGCCTGTTTTTGTTTGCGCAGGCGGCGGTTGAGAAAAGGAAACTTCTCCTTTCTACGGAGGCTCCCTCCACCGGCCTGCCAATTGATTTGCCTGGCGGCAATCAAAATATTAGCGGTGACATTGCCTTCACCGGGCTGACGAAAGAGCAGAGCCGCATCCTCGAAAAAATGCTTTCGGCGCAGGATTACTTCCTGCTTTGGGGGCCGCCGGGCACGGGCAAGACGAGCCAGATGCTCAAGAATTACGCAAAGTGGATTTTTGAAAATACGGAGGAAAACCTGCTCCTGCTGGCCTACACCAACCGGGCCGTGGACGAGATTTGTGAAGTCTTGGAAGACCTTGGTTCGGACATCAGCGAGTCGTATCTGCGCATCGGCTCGGCATACTCAGCCGGCGCGCGGTTCGTGCCAAAGCTGTTGCATGAAAAAACGGCGCACATCACCCAGCGGGCGGAGCTGAAAGAGGTGTTTGAAAAACACCGCATCGTGGTGAGCACACTCGCCTCCCTGTCGGGCAATATGGCCGTGTTGAAACTGAAAAAATTCCGGCGGGTAGTGATTGACGAGGCCTCGCAAATCCTGGAGCCTGCGTTGGTGGGCTTGCTGCCACAGTTCGAGCAGTTCATCCTCATCGGCGACCACAAACAGTTGCCGGCGGTGGTGGTGCAAGACGCCACTGCCTCCGCCGTTACTGACGGGCTGCTCCAATCCATTGGCCTGCACAACCTGCGCAATTCGCTGTTCGAGCGGCTCTATCACCGCTGCATCGGGCAGGGCTGGCATTGGGCTTACGACCAACTCTCCCATCAGGGGC
>SCUG01000037.1 GCA_004297645.1 Saprospiraceae bacterium
GCCGGGTTTTGAACCCGGCGGTTTCCCACTCAAACCACCGGGTTCAAAACCCGGCCGCTCGAAAATACCAGCCCTTTTGAGGGGCTACAATTTTTTGATGAGACAGCCTGTCCCTGCTTTACGCCGGGAAGACGGAAAATTGGGAGTATAGCGGCGCTACGTGACCAATTTTTCAACGAAGTATCAACAAAAAAGGGGCGGTTTTTTGCTGGAAGCCAAAATCCAAACAAGCTCTTATAAAAGCCAGATGGAAAACTGCATGGCCAGCACCGAAACGAAGAGGATAAAATGAAGAGCTTCCGCTACCTGCGGCTTCATGGCAGTGAATGTTATGGCAAGGAAGATGCCGCCGGGAATGGCCAGGAGCATGAGGTGCTCCAAGGTGACTGTAGATTGAAAAAGTGCCGAGATGGCCACGCCCGCCAGCACCCAGTTTAAGATGGAAATTTTCTTCTGCGCCTTAATATCCTTCTTCTGAAAATAGCTGCTGTTGTTAAACAGCAGGGTCAACAACAGCAGGGCAAAAGCTGCCAATTTCCAGTAGATGCCGGCGGCAAGTGTTATACCGAAGCTTAAAAAATCAGCGTTGCGGCCTATCTGGATTTCCCAAAAATAATCGAACCTGTCGAACCAAAAATAGTACACTCCCAACAAAAAGTAAGGTACCAGGATGCCACTGAACATAATGAGTTGTTCCCGCAGTTTGAAGGCGCGTAAAATATTCAAACCCGCCACCAACACCACGAAGAAGAACAGGAATGGAAAGTAAAAGAAGCTCGCAAGGGACACACACAGGCCGGCGTTGAAAATACTATCTGCGCAGGCCGGAACTTTGTAAACTTCCATTAACTGAAGCAAGGCAAGAAGAAAAAATGTATCGCCCAGCAACTCCGGAGACAGGTAAAGAAAATCGGGAATAGCGCAAGACAACAACACGAAAAATACGCCCGGAAACAAATTTACCTCATTCGACAGCCGGTGGTTGATGGCCAGCGCATTCACCATAAAACCTTGCACCAAAAGTAGAAACATAGCCACGATGTGGGCTACGGGGGTCTGTGAACCTACCCATCCATAGAGCCACTCGCTGAAAAGACCTTGCCCAACGGGCGCCCATTTGAATGGCGCCCAAAATACAGATGCCTGCAAAGCGCCGATGTAAAATATCAGCAGTACTGAGGTGAATATTTGGTTGGAACGGAATAACCTAAGCACGTGGACGTAAATGTTGGTGAATGGTTGGAATACACAGTGCCAAAGGTATTAAAAGTTGGGTATTTCTATTGGGTTCCGGGATTTCGCCTGGGAGCTATTTGCCGCAAGCCATCTATTTTTGTGTACCTGCTTTTAATACCCTCCCCATTTCGACTACTTTTGCTGCAAACAGCACTACCGCCATGAAGAATTCGCTCCAGGCGATAAAGCAGCCCATCGAACAGGAGTTGGACCGGTTCGAGCAGCATTTCAGAGAGGCCATGCACAGCCATGTGCCCCTGCTGGACAGGATTATGTACTACATCGTCCGCCGCAAGGGCAAACAGGTACGCCCGATGTTTGTCTTTTTGAGTGCAAAAGTATGCGGCGAAACCAGCGATGCCACCTATGTAGCTGCGTCGTTGGTGGAGCTGCTGCACACAGCCACTCTCGTGCATGACGATGTGGTGGACGACTCCTACGAGCGGCGTGGTTTTTTCTCCATCAATGCTCTGTGGAAAAACAAAGTGGCCGTGTTGGTGGGCGACTACCTGCTGGCGCAGGGCCTTTTGCTGGCACTTAAAAAGAAGGAATTCCGCCTCCTCGAAATCCTCTCCGATTCGGTGAAAGCCATGAGCGAGGGGGAGTTGCTGCAACTCGAAAAAGCCCGCGGCCTCGACATCAGCGAGGGTATCTATTTCGACGTCATTCGACAAAAAACAGCCTCGCTCATCGCTGCGGCATGCAGTGCCGGGGCTTCCTCCGTCAGCAAAGACGAAGATGCCATCGAACGGATGCGCCTTTTTGGCGAGCATATCGGCATTGCCTTCCAAATCAAAGATGATTTGTTCGACTTTGGTGCCGGCGATGTCGGCAAGCCCCTCGGCATAGATATTCAGGAAAAAAAACTGACCCTGCCCCTGATTTATGCCTTGCGGCAAGCGCCCAAGTCTGACAAAAGGCACATCATCAGTTTAGTGAAAAACCACCACGCCAATCCCGAAAAGGTACAGGAGGTCATTGAATTTGTACACCGCAGCGGCGGTCTTGATTATGCCCGTGATATGATGGAACAATACAGCAGCATGGCTTTCGGGATTTTGCACACCTTCCCGGAATCGGAGGCCCGCCACGCCCTGGAAGAACTGGTGCTCTTCGTAACTCAGCGCAATAAGTAAGACGCTGTTTTCGCACAATAAAAAGCCCCGCAGGGTTTGAGCCTGAGGGGCTTTTTTAAAAGCCTAAAGGCTTTTACTTTTCTTCTTCTGCTTCAGCTTCTTTACATCGTGTCATTGCCAGCGTCACCTGTTGCTTCCACTAAAACATCATTCGCCAGATCTTCGGCGACTGCCGGGGTTTCGCTGGGTGCAGCAGATGGAGCTTCTTCTTCGGCAGTCTGTTTTTCGGCTTCTGGCTCAGCCAACTCATTTATCACATCTTCGATGGCGTCTTCGATTTTTTCGCTGATGACCGAAGCCACGGCTTTTACGGTATCTACCACGTCTTCCAAAGATTCGCCGGGGGTGGCACTCACGGCTTCGATAACGGAGTCACCGGCTGCGTTTTTTTTGCCTCCGGCAATTTCTTCGGCGGCTTTATCGAGCTTTTCAGCATCGGCTTCGCGGGCCACGGCAGCCGCCTTCATTTCACCGGCTATTTTTTGGCGGGCAGCATCTTTAGCAGTTTGGCGGGCTTCCCGTTGAGCCATCTGTTGAAGGCGGGCTTGTAAGGTGATTTGGGTGGCCTGCATCTCTGCAAGTTTTTCTTCTTTAGAGTGGACGCGCTCCTCAATCATCACGATTTTGGCTTGCCGTATCTGTGCTTCCAACTGGCCGTTTGTGGTGTCGATTTTAAGATGCTGAAATTCGAGGTCTTTTCTATCGCGCCGGATGGAGCTTTCCATTTTCCCAATGGCAGACACAAGCCCCTCATAGCGGCGTTGCAGGCGTTGGTGCTGCGAAGAGCCATCGTCGCTACGGTTGCCGAAGCGCTTTTGTTTTACGTCTTTGAAAGCCGCGTTGAGTTTGTCCCATACTGCGCTGCGGTGCTCGCGGGTAAATTTGGTGTCGCGAAATTCATTTTGCAGTTTTTTCAACTCATCAAAAAGGCTGCGCAAACGCGAGCCCTCGCTTATTTTCTTTTCTATTTCCTCGATGGTAGCGAGGAATTTATCGTGTGCTTCTTTTGATATCTGCTCGAACTCACCATCCATTTTTGAGCGCAGCTCTTTCATTTTTGAAAACAGGGCATTGGTATGCTCCCGGAGCTTACCGGCATGGTCTCTGAAAAGATTGTGCTCGCGCACCTGCTCCTGAAGTTTATCCCAAAACTCTTTGAGATTGCCCCAGATGGCTTGGTCAAAATTTTCCAGCTTTTCCACTTTCTCTTTCAGTTCCTCCAGTTCCGCGGCATAGGCCTGGTGAAGCTTGGAAGACAGCACGATAAAGTGCCACTCCGTTTGGGCGCGCTGCACCACGTCGGTGTGCTCCACTTTTAGGTCATCGGGTAAAATGCTTTCGGCTACGGACAGGTCGCGCTCGATGTAGGTGTGTGGTTCCGGGAGTTCCAGCCCGGCGCCATCGCGCCATTCTTTCATCATTTGTTGGTAAAAGTCCTCCGTGGCTACGGATTCAGGGAAGGTCCAGATGTCAACTTTGTTTTCATCAGCTCGCAGTGCAATAGCGATAAGAATTTTTTCATCTTGGGCATCATTGCCCCACAGTACAATTTTCGACTTCATGATACAGTGTTGCGTTAGAGTTTCAGAATTTCAGTAGGAATAAGCTCGTTCAATTTCAGTGTTGGAATAAATCATTGCTATGTAACGACTAAAAAATAACCTCTCTCTTTTTTCGGCGGCTTCGCCGCCGAAAAAAGAGAGAGGTTCCCGATTTCTGCCAGCCTTCGGCTGGCAGAAATCGGGAAGTTATTTT
>SCUG01000406.1 GCA_004297645.1 Saprospiraceae bacterium
TGCTGTTGTCGTCGAGCAGGTGGCGGGAAAGCCCGCTGTGTTTTTGCGTCAGTTCCTGGATGGCCTCTTTCACCGTGGTGCCCGAAGTTTCAAAAGTAGCTTGGTTTCCGGTGAATTTACGCAATGGTGTCGGAATGATGATTCTTGCCATGATTTAAAGATTTAGAATGGGTAGTGGGTCAAAGCAGTTGATAGTGACCGGGTGACTCAAAGTCACCCGGTCACTTGGCAATGATTCTCAACCCATTTGACCATTATCTTAGAATGATCGTTAAAAAATGAATTATTCGATGAGTTGCCGCAGCTCCGTTAAACAGTTGCTGGAAAGGCAATCGCAATTTTTTCTTCTCCAAATTTCCGCTCCTCGTCTTCCAGTTTCCACGACTTCAGTTCCACTGCCTTTCCTTCCATCACCGAAACGATGACATAAGAGAAATACGGCATGGCGGCCGCCAGGTCGTGCCCGGAGGCTATGGCCGGGTGGTTGGGGTGGGAGTGGTACACCCCCAAAAGCTGCGTGTGGTGTTGCAGCGCATACTGTTCCGCTCGCATGTAGTCCAGTGGTGAAATCTCGAACCGCCGCCGTTGGCCGCCCTCTTTGCTGTTCGACACCGGCACCGCCTGCGAGATGAACCTGCCATCTTTTTCATCGCCGTAAAGAAAACCGCAGCACTCGAACGGGAAGGCTTCTTCGCCGTGCCGGCGAATGACCTCGGCGGCTGTATCGTCTATTGTCAGTTGTTTAGATTTCATGCTCAGAAATTTTATTGATGTAAAAATTCGTTCCTGGTTATTTGTTGAAAATCTGCTCCATCACCTCTGCGTATTTCGAGGCATCATCTGCAAAGGTGGTGACCACCACTCCCCGGTCGGTTTGCCGGGCCACTTTGATGGCGCCGAGCAGGTTTGCTGCTGCTGACGGGCTGACGAGCAGCCCCTCCCGCTGTGCAAGCAGTTTCACCATGTCGTAAGCTTCGGGGGTACCGATTTCCAAGGTTCGGTCCGGCAGGCTGTCGTCGTAAATCTGCGGCACGATGGCCGTTTCCAGATGCTTCCAACCTTCGAGGCCGTGCATGGGGTTGTCAGGTTGCAAGGCTATCAGTTCCACCCTGGAATTGAATTGACGTAGCCCGCGGCCTGTGCCGGTGAAGGTTCCCGTGGTGCCGAGTGCCGCTACGAAATGCGTCACCCGGCCCTTAGTCTGGTGCCAGATTTCCGGAGCCGTCGTCTCAAAATGGGCCTTCCAGTTGTTGTTATTGGCGTATTGGTCAGCGTAGAAATAACGGTCGGGATGCTCTCGGAACATCTCTTTGGCCCGAAGTTGGGCGCCGTCGGTTCCGTCGAATTTCGAGGTGTATTCTATTTGGGCACCGAAAGACCGGAGCATGCGCTTGCGTTCAGGGGAGGCGTTTTCCGGCAGACACAAAGTCACGGGGATTCCCAACGCCGCACAGATGGCGGCATAAGCGATGCCTGTGTTGCCGCTGGTGGCATCGAGGAGGCAGCGCCCCCCTGTGAAGTGGTCCTCTGCAAGTGCTTTCTTAATAATGTTGAATGCCGGCCTCGATTTCACGCTGCCACCGAGTTGTTGCCATTCGAGCTTCGCAAAAATCCGAACCCCTGGTTTCCGGAATACCGTGCGGATTTCGTATAGGGGCGTATTCCCAACCAACTGGCTCACCCGCTGGATTTTTTCTTCTAAAATGGGTCTTTCGACTGTCAGTGTTGCTGTCATGAGATTAGCTTTTGAAATGGCATTAAGGCTCATGCAGGTTTATAGTGAAACCGCCTAAATTACAAGATAAATAAAGTAACTATTTACCACCCTCTGTTTTGCGTCCCTTTGTCATTCCCGAAGGGAACCTCTGCGTCTCGCGAGACGCAGAGGTTCCCTTCGGGAATGACAAAGCAGCGCGGACGAAACAAAAAGCTACGCGGACAAGACCACGTAAACAGTTACTAAATAAAACAAATTTTGGCCCTTATCGCCGCCTTTCCCGATAGTTATCGGGAGCTCTTCGGGAGAGAGAGACTTGGGGGCGGCGCAGCCGCCCCCAAACCCCCTTGGCTTTCACGCTAAACCTACATGAGCAAGCATAAAAACAAAAAGGCCCTTCCAAACGGAAAGGCCTTTTTGAGAAATGCAGATGGTTCATCTGTCACCGCAATAAGGTATTGCCTTCCCGGAAGGGAGGAGGACAACAACAACACGTGGTGGCATTTAACTTATGATGCATTTCAATTTAATTCTTGCGTACAACTACAATTTCGATAGAATAAAGTTCAAACCTCGGTGAGACAGATGAAAGAATGATGCCAAGATTTTGTTCCCACAGGAACAGGATTGCTCCGAAGAAAGCCGTTTTGGAAATGAAGAAAGTTAGTAAAATTATCGGGTACTTGGCGAGGTTTTTGACTGCTGTCCGGTATCACATTCCAATTCTTTAACTTTAGACTAAGTGGGGATGGCAAAACGAAGAATGTACTCTTGAAATGTTAAGGGTACAGACTTGGGTAGGGTTCATCTTACAAAGTCCTTTTTTTTGAAACCTTTTAGAGGGAAAGCAGTTAGACATCTTTGTATTTTTAAATACTAAGAAACCCAGTTTTTTTTGGTAATTTTTTTAACAAATAGAACACGATGGTTGTACTATTTCCCTTTTATCCATAACTTGCGTCCGTTTTTGAAACTGTTAGTACTATTTAGTCCCGTTGAACATTAATCTCATGAAATGGCGAAGCTTACACACTCTTCAATCAGGAATACTCCATTTACTCACCCCGTATTCCTTGCAACAACCAAAAAGTTATTATGCTATTTTGCAGCTACACAGTAACATATGTGTAAGCTGGTAGTTTCGTCTGTTTGTCTCATTACCGATTTCCTAAACCGATTAAGTTCAAAGGGCATTTTCAGCAGAAGCACATCTTTTTAAGCCTTTATTAGATTTTGTAAGTTTCAAATAAAGGGAAGAAAAGAGACTTGCTGCCATTGCGTTTTATGGCGTCGTGAAGTGAAACGGCGCCCTGAATACTTAATAAATAGCCTTAGCTATTGACAAGTTATAATCCATGATGAAGCTTTACATTCCGTTCTCTCTTCGTTCCGGCCTTTCCAGGGGCTTCGCCCATGATACTGGAAGGGTTTCCTGCGTCGAAGAATTTCCCGGCTCTCTGGATTTGGCTTGTTCTTGTTTCCCGATTCTACCTGGCTCCTTTAGAGGCGGGCTTAGTGATATAATCTCATTCTTTATCTGAAACCAAAATTTATTAAAAAACATTTAGACAAATTGTAATCTTATGAAAAAGACGAGTTTTACTTCAAAACTTCTCAACATGGTGGCGAAACGGCTTGTAATGGTCCCGCTCTTTCTTGGAGTCTTTGGGACTGTTTCCGCGCTTACCATTAACTGGGAGGACGCATCCCTTTCGGGAACCGCTAACGAAAAAGTGGCGCAGGTTTTCGAGAAAGCATCCTTTGAAACACTAACCGCTCCGGCAGAAATGCTGCCCCTTGCGGCTGTGAGTATCTCAAGTGTTGACGCCTGTATAATTGGTAGCGATATCTCTTTCAGCGTCACATTTGCCAATTGGCCCACAACAGGAGGCCCTTGGGATATCGGCCTTTTGTATTCGAGGGACCCCAGTGGTACTTCTCTCATTTCAGTCTCTGGCGTGCCTGATGACCCTTCCGGTACTATTACCGTTTGTTTCGGTCCGGTCGCAGATGCACTTGACCCTGGGACTGTGGCAATATCAAGTATTACACAAACAGCCTCTCCATTTAACCCACCTCCTGATGGTATCAGTGGAACCGCTGTTCCCTATACAGGCGCACCGGCGTTAACTACACCTGCTGCTGACATGACGGTGGAGTGTGACGGAGCCGGAAACGCCGCTTCATTGGCGGCATGGCTTGCATCAGGAGGCGGCGCTACTACTTGTAGCGCTGTAACATGGAGCAATGACTTCGTCGCTCTTAGCGATTTGTGCGGAGCCACCGGTTCGGCGTTCGTGACCTTCACAGCCACCGATGGTTGTGGTAATACGTTTACTACCAGTGCCACTTTTACCATTGTTGATATGACGAATCCGAGCATTACCTGCCCATCAGATGCGACGGTAGAGTGCGATGCCGTACCGGCGTCGGACTTTTTCGGCGGTTCTTCATCTGACATCTGTTCTGGAACCGCCACGGTGACGTTCATAAGCGACACCCCGGCAGGTCCGTATTCGGCCTGCACGACGACGGTGTTGAGAGTTTATGAAGCAGCGGATGATTGCGGCAACACTGCACAGTGTACGCAAACCATCACAGTAGAAGATACGACGAATCCGAGCATTACCTGCCCTTCAGATGCGACAGTGGAGTGCGATGCCGTACCGGCCTCGGACTTTAGCGGTGGTTCATCATCTGACAACTGCGCTGCCACCGCCCCGGTGACGTTCATTAGCGACACCCCGGC
>SCUG01000407.1 GCA_004297645.1 Saprospiraceae bacterium
TTCCGCCGCCTTCCGCCGCCTTCCGCCGCCTTCCGCCGCCTTCCGCCGCCTTCCGCCGCCTTCCGCCGCCTTCCGCCGCGGGGTGAGTGAAAGGTAAAGGAACCGGAGCGAAACACTTCAGGATAATTAAGTGGGAAAGATTTGAGGGGAACGCTTATAAAGTGGGCGCTTGCAGTTGCTCGTACCGCACCCTTATTCAGCTATTGAACGATTTCAACAGATAGGAAAGGGGCCAATGCCGTTCTTTTTGGACGAGAGACGGCAAAAGCCCAATTATTAACTAAATAATTTTACAAAAGTATGAAAAAGTCAAGGATTTTTTCTTTTTCCGCAATGGCCATCACAACCATTGCACTTGTATTTCTCACCTTTTCCTGTAAAAAGGAAACAGGCTCCGTCACTACCTCAGATGACTTTGCACCGGGATGTGACTATGCTTACGGGGCAAACGGCTACATCGTGCAGGAAGGCGGCATCCTCAACTTCCAGGATGCGGATGCGTTTTTCGCCTTTGTTGACACCGTGCCAACCTGGAGCGACAGCGCATTCGTGGTTTGGGAGGCCGCAACTGGCGCAAATACTGCTTATGGCAACTACATCGAAGCGGACAGTGCCATGACCGCCCTGATGACGCCCTACGAAAACGACACCGTTACGACCGATTCGGCTTTCTTGCCCATTTTCAACAATTTTGCCCAAAGCAATGCGCATTTGGCATCCATCACCACCGAAGGGGTTGAGCCGTATTTCTCTTTTCCGTTCTACTACTTCGTGAACGGAAATGGAATTTACCGGATTTGCGACCAGGAGTTCAGCGTTCAGGGAAGCCTGTTGTTGTCCTACCCCGTCGGGAAGCAGGATTTGGTGAAGGGATGGAACGGCGAGGCCGGCGAGTTTGGTGAGCTGAGCGTTCAACAGATTAAGAAGGCTCATGCAAATGGGGAAATCCAAGAGCGGGATGAAGAATACCATGTCAAGTGTACCGCCACGTTGGACGGCAACAACAAAAAACGGATTAAGGTTTGGTGGGATTCGAGCGCATGGAGAATACCGTTCCAAGACCCGAACACACCACCATTGGTTCAGTATAATTGGTCACACCAAGCCGAGATAAAGGCACAAAAGAAATCTGTGGGAATTTGGTGGAGCGACACCAGGCATATTGCCTTGTCCGTTGAGGGCACCATCACGAACAGGCATCAGCACGAAGCTATCCCATTTTTCAGGAGCTACACAATTAGCTTCTTCAAATGTGAACGTGCGCATAAAATCAAGCAAAAATTCGCACTTAATTCAACAGTCAGTACTACCAACTCCAATCTTAACAACTTCGCCCTCACCCTGACTGTGACAGGCACTAACCGCCAAACTGATTGCCAGACTATACAGGCAACTTGTACGATGAACATACTAAATGACTAAAACCAATATGGCACAGCGCAGCCGGGAATGCCAAACGAAAGCCGTCCAATTTCATTTTCCTTTCCGGCTGCGATGTCATTTTTCAATCTTTTTTATTATGAAAAATGGATTCCTTCTCCTTTTCTTTGCCTTCCTCTCCTATTCATTGACGGGGCAGTCCATCTTTACGATAGGCGCAAATTATTCGACCTTGTCCTATTGGCATGCCTTCCCCTTTGGAAAACAAAAACTGGAAAATTTCAAATTGACGCCTTCTATCGGGTATGGGTATCTTTTCAAAGTAAATGATAGGTGGTCTTACCAGCCGGGTATATCCTTGGGGGACTTGGGAAGGGTAAACTATCGTAACCATGACAAACCAAATGAGGTTGTGGCTATTTATGCTGTTTATTTAAACCAATTCATTGATTACAAACCCGTCGCTTGGCTTTCTATCGGGATATCCCCATCGGTCAATTATAATTTATACGCAGGGATTACAGGCAAGGTCTTGCATTCCAGTTCAACAGGGGGTATTTCTTTTTCCAATAATAAACTGATTAATTGGAAAGATGCCTCGCCAAGTTATAAATTGAACAGGTTTGTGTTTTCAATCGTGCCACGGGTCACATTCCATTTAAAAGAAAGATGGAGCATGGATTTGTTTTATAGAAATGACTTGACCTCCGTTGGGTATCCTTCTAAAATTTTGAATTTTGATTTACGAGGCTACGGGGTAGGCGCTAATCTAAAATATCAGTTAAAACCTAAGAAAACCTCCTAAGATGCAAGTAATTCGGCTTATGTCGGGAATTATTTTAGAAGGCGAATACAACTAAAATCATGAGAAATATCAAGACTTTCTTCTTCATCCTGTCCATTACTTTTTTTGCACTTCAATGCAAAGATGACGACGGCCCGAAGCTGCCCACCGACCCTTATGTGGGCTGCTGTGGCACGGAACCAGTAGAATTTACGGTCGGCAACGCCAAACTATATGTACCCAATGCTTTTACGCCAAATGGCGATGGTACAAACGACGTGTTCTTCCCTTTTTTCAATGACAAAGTCTCGAAGATTGAATTATTTCAGATTTTTTCTCCAAAGCTTGCCCTCATATATTTGGCATTGGAGGTTGATAAACAAAACCCTTCGATAAATGGATGGAACGGCATAGACGCCGATGGCAAAAAATATGCAGGGCTTTTCAGTTATCACATCCAAATCACAGACGACGCAGGTTTCAGCCAATTTATCAGCGGTTCGGCCTGTAGCATCGTCTGCGATACATTTGCGGCCGTTTTTAAAACTAAAACGGGTTGTTTTTTCCCGGCGCAGGAAAACGGGGAGGGCGGGCTGGATGCCAGCTTACCGATGCTTGAAGATGATTGTTTCGGGCAGTAATTACCAATACTTCGTGTTGGCATTATCGCCATTGGCTATCAAGCCCTATTCGAGTTACATAAAGGGTAAAAACAAGCCTCACGACATATTCCTCAATTCAGAAATACGCCATACTCCTCCACTTCTCTGATTTTCACATCAATGTCTTCGAGCAAGGTAGTGGCCAGCGACAGGCCGACGTAGTCCACCTTTATGGGGAATGATTTGTGCGTCCGGTCCACCAACACGGCTACTTCCACACGCTTGGGCAGGGTTTCCATCAGCGGCTTGCAGGCGTAAAACATGGTGCGGCCGGTATTGGCTACATCGTCCACGATGATAATGACCTTACCGAACAACTCCGCCACCGGCATTCCCAATTCCACGGGAGTGGCGAGGGGGGCAGCCGGATTTATTTTCAACGATGTGAGCGAAATATCCTTCCTGGTGATGGTGGTGAGATGCTCCAATAACAGCCGGGCGAAGGCCATGCCGTTCTGGTTGATGCCGGCGAGGATGATGGCCTTCTCGTCGAAGTTGTTCTCGACGATTTCGATGGCAAGTCTTCTGATTTTTTGCCGGATTTGGTGGTCTGTAAGGATTTTCATAGTCAAGTTGTTTTTCCGGAGGCAAAGCCAGCCAGCCAATGCTTAATCTGCGTTTTAAGCCCCCGGCACATTTGTGGTAGCAAAGATGCGCCGGATGCTGTACTCGCCGCTACCATTGACCAAAATCATTAGCAAGCCGCCAATGATGGCGAGGTTTTTCATAAAGAAAAATGCCTGGAGCCGCCGGTACAGGTCGGTGCCGACAACACCTATATCCTCGCAAGCAAAAGTAATTTCGCAGGATTTGGGCACGTTCCAAAAATCATGGACGATGAAAGTGACGGGCACCAAATACAGCAGGAGCAAAAAGGCTCCGGTCTTGGGCCGGTAGCCCAGCAACACCAAAAGTCCACCGATTATTAAGAGGACGATAGCGCCGTACAACAGCGCGTCCTGGTGCCAGGTGAGGCCATAATACTCCATTTTTTTTGTTGTTTTTTGAAAAAACAAAAAGGAGTCGTAGGCTTCGTGGAAAAATATGAAGGCAAGAAGTGCGCGCCCCAATAGGTCAATTGTATTCTTCACGATGTTTCTATACTTTTAGCCGCCGCCCCCCGGCGGAATCCATTATTTTGCGAGACCGGACACCGCCGGTGAATGAGCATGCAAAAATACTTTCTTTGCATTAGACTTGTTTGAAAATAAGAATTTGGAAAATGAATGCCTTCCTGAAATTCCACTTTTTATGCCTATCGAGACCCACCTCGTCCTTCTCGCTGGTTTTTTCCTTTTGTCTGATGCTTTGTGCCTGCCAGTCATCCGGGCAGCAAGAAAAGCCCCCTAAAAATGAGCCGCAGGGCTTTTCTCACCGCCGCTCGCCTCCTCCAGAGATTTTGGAAGCCTTGCCCTACGAGGGTAAGCTGGTGCTTAGAACTGCGCACTTCGACTTTCTGACCCATGGTGCGGTTTCTCAGACTGATGTGCAGCACTTGGCTGAGGCGTGCGAAAATTCGGTAGCGGCCATTCTTCAGTTCACAGAATACAAAGGCCAGCTTCCCGTTTTCCGGCACCACCTTTACGTGTCGGCTGAAGAAAAGGGCCTGATACTCAACAACTCCACCCAAGCTCATGTAGATTTTGAGGCCGGGGAGATACACACAGTTTTGAATGAAATTTACAACGACAATTTTACGGGAAAAGAAAATGAGCTGGTGCTGCGCTACATACTCGGCCCGCCGAAAACGGAAGCATTGATGCACGGGCTTGCCATTTATTTTACCAAAAACTGGCAGCGCAAAGGTTACAGGCACTGGGCTGCCCGGCTCGCTGCTGGCAATTTTCTTCCCGACCTTCCCGACCTGCTCAACATGGAAAACTGGGCCGGGCACTCTGAAATCATAGCCGACTGCCTGAGCGCTACTTTCGCTGAGTTTCTCATCGGCCGGTGGGGCAGAAAAGCCTTTTTGAAAAAATACCCCGGTTGGCAAGCCGGGGATGAGGAAACTACGCAATTAGAGTTGGACTGGCATGGCTTTCTGGCCCAACTCGCCGAGACGGAGGAAATTTCTACCCGCACCGCACGAACGCCCCTGCCCTATTTAAAAGGTTTCAATTTCACCCACGAAGGATACCGGATTTATAATGGTTACGGTTCCCGCTTAGCTCAACAATCGGTGGACGCAATGAAAGCACTCGGCAGCAATGCGATGGCACTCATCCCTTATTCTTTTCTTAGAAATCCCAACATTCCGGCCACCATCCCTGTGGTGAAATATCCAGGCTCCGAAACGGATGAGGCGGTCATTGCCTCCGCTTTTTATGCTAAAAAACAAGGGCTTGCCGTTATGCTGAAACCCCAGATTTGGCTTGGCCATGGCCAGTGGCCCGGCGACATTAAGATGTCATCCGATGCGGAGTGGAAGTCCTTCTTTGGGGATTACACTTATTGGATGGCGCATTATGCGCTGTTGGCCGAACTCTATGACCTCGACATTTTGTGCATCGGTACGGAAATGGCGCAAACCACGCAACTTCGCCCATACGACTGGCGCTTTCTCATTCACCGTCTCCGCAAACTTTACAGCGGCAGCCTGACTTACGCCGCCAACTGGGGCGCCGAGTTTGAAAACATCGCCTTTGGGGACGACTTGGATTACATCGGCCTGAATTGTTATTATCCGCTCAGCGCCAAAGACAACCCCACGCAGCAGGAACTCGAAGCCGGCTTCGCCGTGGTTCTTTCAAATATTGACCAAGTCTGGAACCGCTTCCACAAACCCATCATTTTTACGGAAATCGGGTTCCCCAGCGTTGACCACCCGTGGAAGGAGCCACATGTGGATTGGGGCGGCGATACCTTCAACGAGGGAGACCAAAAGCGGTGTTACGAAATTATTTTCAAAGGCATTCAGAATCAGGTATGGTGTAAGGGTATCCTTTGGTGGAAATTCTCCTCCAACCTGCATCAAAGTGAAGGAAGCCGCACTGATTTTAGCCCCTATCACAAGGCGGCAGAGGAGGTAGTTAGAAACTGGTTCAGGGTAAAGTAATTGCCAAACCACTTGGTAAAGCTCTGCAATCGTCAAAAAGTCTATTTTTGCGCCTTAACCAAACTGACGCAATGATTCTCTCCGATAAGAAAATTTTGGAAGCTATTGAAAAGGGCGACATCGTCATCGAGCCTTACCGCCCAGATTGCTTAGGCACTAATTCTTACGACGTCCACCTTAGCAAATGTTTGGCCGTGTACAAAGATAAAGTCCTCGACGCCCGCCAACACAACACCATCGAGTACCTCGAAATTCCTGTGGAGGGATTCATCCTTTATCCCGGCACTTTGTACCTGGGGGTCACGGAAGAATATACGGAAACCCACTGCTCGGTGCCCTTCCTCGAAGGTAAAAGCAGCATCGGCAGGCTTGGCATTGACATTCATGCCACCGCAGGAAAAGGCGATGTTGGCTTTTGCAACACCTGGACTCTCGAAATTTCGTGTACACAGCCCGTCAGGATTTATGCGGGTATGCCCATCGGCCAATTGATTTATTTCGCCGTGGACGGCGAAATAGAGCACTTTTACAATAATAAGAAAGACGCCAAGTACAACGTCAGGACGGATAAGCCCGTGGAAAGCATGATGTGGAAAAACAAATTTTAGGATTCCTTTTTGACCTGCCCCTCCTTGACCAAGTCACTACCCTTCTGAGTTTTCCTATCTTTTAGAAATGAGAATAAGATACCGCTGGCCATAAATACAACTATCACTGCCAATGATAACCATTCGGGAACTTCGATGTGAAGGGGGTGGAAGACGAGCATTTTAATTCCCACAAAAGACAGGATGGCAGCGAGGCTGTATTTCACGTATTCGAATTTGTCGAGAATGGAAGCCAGCACAAAATACAGGGAGCGCAAACCCAGTATTGCAAAAATATTGGAGGTGAACACGAGAAAGGGATCAGTGGTCACAGCAAAAATGGCTGGAATACTGTCAAAGGCAAACATCACATCGGTGCTTTCTACAACAACCAAAGCTACAAACAGCGGGGTCATGGCAATGATGCGGCCATTGCGTTTAATAAAAAAATGCCCTGAACGGATGCCCTTGGTCACGGGCAGGAATTTCCGCAAAAACAGCACTACGGGGTTTTCGTTGGGGTGAATTTTTCCCCCGCCTGACTTCAACATCTTATATGCTGTCCAAAGCAGTATGGCTCCGAAAAAATACATGACTATCTCAAAATGCTCAACAAGGTAACTTCCGGCAAATATCATCGCTCCCCTAAATACCAATGCCCCTACTATTCCCCAAAACAAGACCCGGTGTTGGTATTGTAAAGGGATTTGAAAATAGCTGAATATCACGGCAATCACGAAAATGTTGTCCATGCTCAGCGACTGCTCGATTATATAACCTGTGAGATAGGTAATGGCAGCTTTGCCACCTTGGACATTATGGCCGATGTGCTCTCCAATGCCAAGCCAATGATTTTCATAAGAAAAGTAAATGAATACGCTAAACAATAGGGAAAGGCTCACCCACAACGAGGTCCAACGTATGGCTTCCCGGGTTGAAATCTTGTGAGGATTTTTGTTCAGCACCCCAAGGTCCAGGGTCAGGAAAACAGCAATAAGTACAATAAAGCCAATCCAGACTATCATCTATTCTACCTTTTAATAAAAGGACGGCAAGTTACGCATTCGCAACAACAAACAGACCCGGACACGACCGCCCAGTTACCTTTCCTACGACCAAATCAGTCGTATCTTATACCTGCATCCTGAAATACCATACCAGCAAAATGCAAAAAAAAGGCCCCCCTCCAAAACGATGGAGAGAGGCTATCCCAAAAACCGATTACATCTTTTGTTCGATGGGGAAATGTTGTCTTTCAAGATACAACATAGGAGAGTGGACTATTTACTTAGCTCTAAAACTCACCAATTATACCAGATGAATTAATTCATAGTTGAAAGCCAGAATACAGTTGAGGTATTCACATTACCTGCTCCAAAAATAAATAAACCGAATCTGTGAACGCGGGGAGAAAGAAAAAGAATGAGAAGCCTGGATAACCAAAGGTTTGAGAGATGTCAGTAAAATAATAAATCGGTTGCCAGGACGGGACTAAAAGATGAAGATGTCATCCCCTAAGGGCTAATTGGTTAGATGTCCAAATCCGGCTTCTCATTACACGATAGAGTAGCGTAACTTTCTTTTCATGTTCACAGGAATTTAATTGTACAAATCATTAAAAAAACCGTGCCCAAAAGTAAAAGCTAAGGGTCAGACCCCAAAATAATTACCGTAAAATATTCAAGCCTCCGGAGACTTTCATTGCCGCTACAGATTTCTTGCCTGACAAGCCAAGCCACACGAACAATTTGGTACACTGATATGACGAGGCTTGATAATTTGGGAGCTTCGCCCCTATGCCCCAATCCCGGCAAAACTAAGTGCTACGAAGAAAGAATCAACAGCACCCTCGCCTTGCAAAGCGCACTACATTACCTAAAAACACAGGACCCCTCCCCGATAAATCGGAGAGAGGTCTTGCGTGTTCTCAAGGGATTACAAATTGTATCTTAATCTACGAGTAACATCATCTTCGTTGCCGAATCAGACGGCGTATCGAGTTGGTAGTAAAGGATACCAGTTGCAGGCAATTCGTTGCGGTTCAACTTGATTTCGTTGTAACCTTTGACGAATTCTCTGTCATCAATAACCTTCACAACTTTTCCGGATACGTCGCTAATAGTCAACGTAGCAGTAGTAGCTTCCGGCAGGTTGAATCCGATGACCGTGTTTGCGCTGAATGGGTTTGGTGTATTTTGATAGAGTTCAAAAGCACCAACCGCCACATTCCCGCTGAATGCCAGTTCTACATCAAGCAGTTCCCCATTCAAATTGTAGGCTTCTGCTGTTGTAAAGCGGCTGTTCACGTTCAGCGATTTGCTCAATTCTCCGTTAGAAATTGCTTTGAAAACAAGGCTGAAAACAACTTCGCCGTCAACGAGCTTCACATCGTTTTCGTTCCAGCTTGTTGTAATTGCACCTTTATCAAGCAATGTCAAACCGAAGTTTTCCAAACCTGCAACGGCAGGAGTAATGCGGACAAATTCCAGAACAGAACGGTCGAAGTTCAGGGTAAATTGATACCCAAGTACATCGAAGTCCTGCGCTTTGAATTGTACCGTGTATTCCTCACCTGCTGTGAGTTTAGTATTGTCAACTGCGAAGACCAGCGAACCAACTGTTGTACGGTCTTCACCGCCACTGGTGAAGTTCGGCTGGGCACTTCCGTTCACATCACCAATTTTTACAGCAACGAAGTCAGCATCGAGCTGGTCGGCCGAAACATTGTTGAAATTGACAACTTCGGGGAACATCTCAGCCCATGGGTTGGTCGGGTCTGGGAATACATAACCCTTATCGACAAACCTCCAGGATGTGTTGTTCGTGAACTCAGTGTCAATGAACAGAATCAGTTTGCGCAATTGTACAAGGTCAAACGTCGTGATAGAATTGGACTTATTGGCGTCAGCTGCTATCATCTTGTATGGAGAATTAAGCAGTGTTACGCCGAGGATGTGCTTCGTAATCAACACGAGGTCGAAAGTAGTCACACCGTTCAATGGGTCCACATCTTTCTCAGGAGTAATGGTATAGTCGCCACCAGGAGTCACGATAAAGCCGTATTGTCCATCGTTGCCAGTGAGCATATTGCTCTGGTTGGAACCACTCAACTGAACATCAACGTCGGATACTGGCTCAGTGCCTTCCGTAGCAATCAGACCAGCTACAAGCGGGTTGCCTGTTGAATCGCATTGACCCAAGTTAGCTTGAATGATAATGAAGGTCTCGCAGTAATCCTGGTTGCCAGCAGCATCAGTCACCCACATTTGTACTACCTGCTGACCAACGTCACCACAGAAATATGTGTGATGAGTATCATCGGTATCGGCAGAGAAGGACAACAGCAAGTCACCAGGACAGTTGTCGTAGCTACCAGCGTTGAAGTCACTTGCATAAACCGTGACTTGAACTGTATCGGCCGGAGGATCTAACTCGATAACCAAACCATTCTTACAGAAAGCCACTGGTTTCTTGCAATCTTCCACCGTGATCGTCGTGTGGCAATCAGTTTGGTTGTTGCAATTATCCTTGGCGTTGTAGGTCACATCATAAGTGCCAGGAGCCACGTTGATGAATGGGCCAAAGCCAATTCCCAAATCAGAAGTGGCAGACAAGGTAACATCAATGCTGCACTCTGTGATTTCCTGAGTTGGCAATGTGATTGTCGCACTACAGGTATTGTCAGAGATACAAACGTTCGGGATGTTACAGCCATTGGTGAATACTGGATCCACAGTGTCAATAACCTTGATAACCTGTTGGTAGGTAATGAAACCATCCCATGGGTTACTATCCGGGTCGGTGTCAGGACCGTAGGTGGTCGTGGCAGCCGAAGCACCAGGATAAGTACCGCAAGCCCAACTGTCGCGGAAGGTGTGGTCATCGCAGTCGCCGTCACCGTCGAGGTCACAGGCAGGGAATGGCAAGCACAATCCGTTTTCAGGCGCTTCGACAAATTCTTCGTCAATATCGTCACCAATGGTACACCAGTTAATGACGCTCCATGTGCGAAGAATCTTGTAGCAAGCATCCGGTACGACATTGAATACCTCATCTACATAAGAAACAGCAACGAGTTCGCAGGTTTCAAAGAAGATTTCAGGTTCGCCGAAGTCAGGCACATCAGTTCCGCAGGTCACCGTAATGTCAACCGGGAAGGAAACTACCCAGTCAGACACATGGTCCACAAAGATGGTCTGTGTACAGGATGGCGAGAGGTTACCGCTCGGGTCTTTAGCAGACCAGGTGCGAGTAATCGTGCCTTCCAGACACTGATCAATGTTGGCATTGAAGGTGCGGATAATGTCAAGGTTACAGTTGTCATTGAAGGTGGCAACACCGAAGTATTGATCCAGCAATTGGCTCTTTGCAACTTGATTACTTCCGAGGTCAGCAAGAGCAGTTTCGAGTGTCTCGCTGAACCAGTCGCAAGTCACGCGTTGTTGTTGCGGACAAGTCAAGAGATACGGCGGAATCTTATCGCTCACATAAGCACTGACCATGCAATCGTTGAAGTTGCCAAAACAATCATAAGCACGGAAAACAACAGTGATTGGGCTGTTCAGGATGTCGTCGCAGCAGAATATCACTGATGGGCCGAATACGGTATCATCGTGCCCGTCATTGCAGCCATCAACCATGCGGCGTACTTCGAAGTGGTCTATACAGCAGTTGTCGTGGCTACCATCATCGAATGTTTCTGCATACACCGTGGCAATACCATCACTGGTAAGGTTAACATCTGTGATTTCATCACAAACAGCAACCGGAGCTGTGATGTCCTTAACGATGACATTCAATACGTATTGAGTGATGTTTCCGCACTCGTCTTCCGCACGGTAAATGATTTCGTAAGGACCACCGAGGTGCAAGCCGTCACCTGGGATATAACCGCCGTTAATGGTGTTACCGGCAGGTGTTTCGACTGTCACTTCAACGATGTTGTTACAAACACCATCAATTTGTGCCAAAGGAATTGGACCGTAGGTCTTGCAATTTGGATAGCCAGCTTCTGTGGCATTCAGGATGCAGTAACCAGTAAAAGGATCCACATTGGCACATGTTACAGAAATCGTTGGTGCAATATCAAGAATATTGATGTACTGCACCCAGGAAGTCTGCGTAGGAGCACCACCGCCAGCAGGGCACCAGTCGAATATCGTCCAGGTACGCACAATCTTGTAGCTGCCCGGGCACATATTCACATTCTGGTCGCTGTAATCCACACCAAGTCCGCAAATGCCTGTTCCAGTGGTGGTCAGGTTATGGCCTGCAATCTTAGGCCAACCTGTCACACCCGGCAGTAGGTTAGACGGTGCAGCGTTACAAGCGTATTCCTTGTCAGACGGCCATACAACCTGTGATACTTCACCTCTAACCACGTTGATGGTTTGAGTACAAGTTGATTGGTTGCCGACTACATCGGTGACCACGAATTTTCTGACGATGATTTCAACAATTCCTGCATTTTCAGCGCAATTGAATTGTGTATAATCATCCGTGTACTGTGTGTCCGTGGACGAGCAATCATCAACTGATGGTGTACCGAGGTACAGTTCATCAGTAACAAACTGACCGAAGAAGTTTATACCATCAGGATAAACCAAGACGCTATCCGGGTCAACGGTACACATAATTTGTACATCATCAGGACAACCCAATACTGGTGCAAGTTTATCTTCCACGAGGATTTGACCCCAGCAAGCATTGCCGCTGATAGGGTGTACCAGTGTCACGAGCAAGGTCATACCAGCTTGTGCACCTGTCACCACGTTCGGTGGATCGAGTACCACACCACCTGGGTATGAAATCACTACACTGTAATCATCGAAGCAAGGATAAGTACCTTCCAGAACCATGTCCGGTGTTACTACGCTTTCGCAATCTTGATCGAGTGATACCTCTATCAGGTCGTTGCAGGTCACCTGCGAAGGTGTTGTCACGACATGAATAAATTTCGAGATGGACTGCTCACACCCCGGATCCAAGCGTGCCTCTGCTGGAGAGGTAGCATCGCCAGGAACAGGAACACCATTCACTTTGCGGGAAGCAATAGCTCCACCAGCATTTACAGTTGCAGTGACAGTGTAAGTACCAATGCCAAGTGTACCAGGGTCAATCTCCGTGATGGGGTTGCCATCGAGGTAGTATTGAATGGATATGTAAGCACCGTTACCAGCGAACTGGTCGGTCACTTCAGGAGCAAATGGCGGTGTGCTCAGGCAGAAGTCCTGATCAAGATTCGTGAACACCGGTGTCGGATAGTAGCAGGTATTCGAGAGCACCAGAGTCTGACCGACATTGTTGCTAAGGTTGGCGGTGAAGCCAACAGCATCAACGTGGCGTGCAGTAAATGTATAGTACTGAATCTCGTCTGCCTCATCCGTGGAACCATCGTTGTCGTTGTCGAGACCGTCAACATTACCCACGGTAAATTGTGTCCCGTTAACGATTGGTGTAGGAGCAGCCGGAGGAGCAGCACTGGTAGTCTTGTAAAGACCCGTACCAGCAATTGTCCAGGTTTGACCGGCCAACGCATGAATCTGAATCATTTCATTGAATTGACCGTCGGTCAATGTCGTGGCATTGTTCAGACAAACACATGGGTCGGAGCCGGACAAGTCATACACCGGATTACATGGAGCAGCACCTTCTTTCACTGTTACGATGACCGTGCAAGTGGTAGTGTTACCACATGGGTCACTAATTGTCAGGATAACAGTGTTCTGGCCAACATTGCTGCAATTGAAGGTCGTTTTACTTGCAGTGATAGTCAATGCACTGAACGGCGCACAGTTGTCGGTGGTACCGGCAGCCAGGGCAATCGGGTCCAGTGTTGCATTGCCAAACAAGTCAAGCGTCAGCGTAATGTTTTGGCAGGTAGGTACCGGAGCAGTAGTATCATGTACCGTAATGATCTGAACATGGGTGGTGACATTACCAGCCTCGTCAGTTATCGTCCAGGTACGGGTAATCGTATAGTTGTAATGTCCGCAGACATTTACATTAGCATTCTGTGTGCTGGTCTCGGTGAATACAATCACCAGATTTGCAGGAGCCGTGCAGTTGTCGTTCACATCATCGTTAGTGAGTACAAACGGAGCAGGAACTGAATCGCACTGCACAGTGACATTACCCGGCATCAAAATATCAGCATCGTAGTCAGGATCTTGTGTATCCACAACCATGATGTTGAACGAGCAGGTGCTGGTATTTCCATAAATGTCAGTAGCAGTATAAGTCACGGTAGAAGCAGTGCCCACAGGAACTACGGAGCCACTCGGCAGGCCGCCAGACTGCATGTTGGTGGCAATACCACAGTTATCGGTAGCGACCGGAATAGACCAGTTCAGCTTGCCGCTGCACTCATCCGGGTCATTGCCAATCATTACGGTGGTCACCGGGCAGTTGACGTAAACAGGTTTCTCCGTGTCGGTAACTGTAACATCTATCGAGCAAGTTGCCGTGTTACCGCTTGCGTCCGTCACAGTGAAGGTCACCGTGGTGGTACCAATCGGGAAGGTTGCGCCTTCCAGCGTATTGGAATTCGGAGCAAGAAGATAATTGTGAGAAAGCACTGCATCCGGGCAGTTGTCACCGAAGGCCGGGTCAAGAGAACCGTTTGCTACGGTATAGCTGCATTTACCAGGATCGTTGGATACACTGACATTTCCACCGCAAGCGATAGTCGGATTTTCATCATCAGTAACGATGATTTCAATGCCGCAGATGTCAGAAGTATTTCCGTCGGCGTCAGTAGCTATCCAGGTAACCAGCGTAGAACCAACCGGGAAGGTTGCACCAGCCAACGTATGAGCGTTGGGGGCACCCGGGTAGTTGTGCGTGATGGTCACACCGGGACAGTTGTCAGTAGCACTTGCATCGAAACCAGCGCCAGCCATTGTGAAGGAGCACAATCCGGCATCGGCAGAAACAGTCCTGATAGATGGACCGCAGTCAATGACGGGAGCCTCTTCATCCAGCACGATAATTTGGAAGGAGCATGTTTCGCTGTTGCCAGCGGCATCTACTGCTTCGTAAGATTGAGTCGTCGTACCGACAGGGAAGGCATCTCCGCTGGTCAATCCGGACAAATCTATTTGAACTGCAACTGCACCGCAGTTATCAGTAATAGAAGGTGTCGGGTAGGTCACAACGGCGCTGCACTGACCCTGGTCAACAACTACGGTGTAGTTGCCGGGGCACTCAATGTCAGGTACCTGGTCGTCAACCACAGCCACCAAAGCATTGCAGGTAGAAGAATTACCCGCTGCGTCAGTTACCTGAAGGGTAACGGTCACCACGGTGCCCTGGTCTGAACAACCCATAGACACACTGTTGCCAAAACCACTGCCTCTACTGATTAGAGTGCTGACGATACCGCAATTGTCGGTGCTGGCATTATCAATTTCAGAGACAAGCACAGTGTAATCTCCAGATTCATCAAGAGAAACTTGGAATGGAGTAGCACAAATGGCAACAGGAGCATCATCGTCCGTAATAGTCACCGAGAAGGAACAGCTTGCTGTGCCATTGTTGGCCAGGTCCGTATAAGTCCAGGTTACAGTTGTCACCCCTGTGGGGAACTGAGTACCCGAAGCATAGCCGGAAACCAAAACTCCTTCGAGGCCCGTACCGTCGCAGTTGTCAGCGAACTGAGGCAACGCGTATGTTACGTCTGCACCGCAGGCATCGGCATCCGTGCCCTGTGCAATATTAGCCGGGCAGGAAGTCACCGTAGGAGCTTCTTTATCGCTGATGATGATGGTAACCGTACAGCTTGTATGATTGCCGGCACCATCGGTAGCCGTCCAAACTACTTCGGTAATGCCTACCGGGAAGGTAGAACCAGCCAAAGTAGTAGCGCTAACGGCAGGGCCGTAATCATTTACGAAGGATACCACACCGCAGTTATCAGCGGAGGTAGCATCGAAGCCGGCGCCAGGCATCGTGAAGGAACACAAGCCAGCGTTATTGTCCTTAGTCCTCACAAGAGGAGCACAATTAACGGTTGGCGGCTCTTCATCCAGCACTGTAATATTGAAAGAACATGTTTCCGTATTGCCGGACTGATCCACCACTTGGTAAGTCTGGACCGTCGTGCCGACTGGGAATGAACTGCCACTTGTCAGGCCGGAAAGGTCAATCTGAGTAACTGTATTCGGGCAGTTTTCAGTAACAGAAGGAGCATTGTAAGTGACAACAGCCGAGCAAACGCCTGGGTCATTCACTACCGTGAAGTTACCCGGGCACTCGATGTCAGGAACTTGTACATCAAATACAGAAACTACTGTTACGCACTGGTCGGTATTCCCGAATTGGTCTTCCACCTCAAGTGTGATGGTAACCGTACCACCTCCTCCGCCAGTCACAGCCACCGCATCGGCGCAATTGACGAATACAGAACCACCAAAAGGATTACCATCGCGGCTGATTTCCTTGCGCACCAACATGCCGCAGTTGTCATAGCTGGCAACATTGATGTCGGCAACGAGGATTTCAAACAGGCCATCCGGATCGAGGGTCACGGTGTAATTTTGCTGGCACATAGCCACAGGATTCACATCATCGGTTACTGTTACGGTAAATGAGCATACTGCCGGGCCGTTGCCAGCCAGGTCGGTATATTGCCAGGTCACCGTAGTTACTCCAAGCGGGAATTCAGTGCCAGGGGCATAACCGGATGTCAATGTACCAAGCAGACCGGAACCGTCGCAGTTGTCGGCAAACGTCGGTACCGCATAGGATATATCGGCACCACAAGTGGTAGCATCTGCAGACACACCAAAGCTGGTTGGGCAAGTTGTAACTGTCGGAGCTTGATTATCTGTAATAACTATTTCGATAGAGCATTCTGTCACGTTGCCGGAGTGGTCCGTAGCCGTCCAGGTTACTATTGTGATGCCAACCGGGAAGGTGGCGCCCAACAGCGTACTGGAGGAAGGAGCACTTGGATAATTGTGGGTCAAGGTAACAGGCGGACAGTTGTCCGGCTGTGTAACCGTCACATCGAATTCTCCATTGATAGCAGTGTAGCTGCATACACCCGGATCAGCAGGATAAGTGCGAACCGCAGGAGCGCAATCCACCACCGGAGCAGTGTTGTCAACAACCTCCACAACTACCGTGCATACGCTAAAGTTGTTGTGGTTGTCCTTGGCCTTGATGGTAACGGAATTCAATCCGAGGTCATCGCAGCAGAAAGTTAGCGTTGTGGACAGGTTGCCCGTCATCATATCCTGGAAGTCAACCCGCTCGATGCCGCAGTTGTCATACAATTGCAGAATCATGCCGGCAGTATCGAATGTCACGCAACCGGTCACAGCGTCGAGGACCTTCGTCACCACAGCCTTACATTCGAGGTCGGGCTTGAGGTTGTCTTCGATGGTTACAATAGCGCCGCATGTGCTGGAGTTTCCGTTGTTGTCTTCGTAGAACAATTCAACAAGATGAGTTCCAACTGACAGGCAGCCATTCCACTCATTCGGTGTTACGCTGACGAGGGTAGTCTGACCGCACTCGTCTTCCACCACATTAGCCACATCGTCGGGCTGAATAGAGGCATGACCAAGGTAGTCGAATTCAATGGTAACATCGTGGCACACACCTATCGTTGGCGGAGGCGTTACATCATCCACGAATGTCGGGATGGTGCATGTACTCGTATTGCCGCTGCCATCTATAGCTACCACAACAACGTTTACGGTAGTCTCTGCATCCTCACAATAGAGGATATCAGGCTGGAACGCGAGGCTTACAGCTACGCAGTTATCTGTGGCAGACAAGCCTGGATAATCAGCAACCACAAGCACATGCTCTCCATTTGCAGAAAGATTGACGGTGACAGGACCTGTAGGACATATCAGCGTTGGAGCGATATTGTCCACAACTTCGATTACGATATCGCAATCCGAAGCGTTGCCATTGTTATCCGTCACTGTAAGTTGCACAGCGTTCAAGCCAAGGTCAGCACAAGTATAGTCATACTTAGAAAGCACTTCTGAGGCGATACCACATGCATCGGTGCTGGCAGCATCCGTTACATTCGCAACCGTAATGGAACCATTACCTGCTGCATCCAATGCCAGTGTAAAGACAGAGAGGCAATGGATAACCGGGTGGATATCATCCAACACAGTTACGTTGGCGTTGCAAGTCTGGTCATTGCCATTGTTATCCGTGTAAGTCAGCGTAACTACAACCGGGCTGGTGGCAACATCGCTGCAAGCGAATGTATTTGGACTAACACTCACCAGCGCAATCAACCCGCAATTGTCATCTACCGGGCTGGCGACATCTTCCGGAATGATGGAAGCAACACCAAATGAATCGAGAGAAATGGTATTGTCGTGGCAAATGGAAGCCGCGGGGTCCACATCGTCAACGAATGTAGGCACGGTACAACTCGTGCTGTTGCCTTCGTTGTCGGTGATGGTAATCACAACATTCACAGTTGTCTCAGCATCTTCGCAATAAGCGATAGGCGGAGCAAACTGAATGCTTGTCAGCAGTTGTGCATCAGTGGCGCAATTGTCGAAAACATCTGCACCATCAATGCCGAAGTCAGCAGCCGTGAAGGTATGGGTACCGGCTGGGCTGAGGGCTACCGAAGCACTTGCCGGGCAGGCCAGGGTCGGTGCGGTCTCATCAACGACGTTCACAACTACTGTGCATACGCTAAAGTTGTTGTGGTTGTCCTTGGCCTTGATGGTCACGGAGTTCAATCCGAGGTCAGCGCAGCACAAGGTCACAGTTTTAGACAGCGCACCCGTCATCATATTCTGGAAGTCAACCCGCTCGATGCCGCAGTTGTCATAAATCTGAAGAATCATGCCGGTGGTATCGAATGTCACGCAACCGGTCACAGCGTCGAGGACCTTGGTCACCACAGCCTTACATTCGAGGTCGGGCTTGAGGTTGTCTTCGATAGTTACTATAGCTCCGCAGGTTTGCGGGTTGCCATTGCCATCGTCATAGGTCAATGTCACATTGTGCGTACCGACACTCACACAACCGGTCCAGTTATTCGGTGATACGCTGATGAGGGTAGTTTGGCCACACTCGTCTTCGACTACGTTTGCCACGTCATCCGGTTGGATGGAGGCGTTACCGAGGTAGTCGAATTCAATGGTAATATCGTGGCACACACCCAGGGTTGGTGGAGGTGTTACATCGTCCACAAACGTAGGCACGGTACACTCGGTAAAGTTACCGCTGCCGTCCGTTGCCCTGATTACTACGCTCACAGTTGTTTCTGCGTCTTCACAGTAAACAATTGGAGGCGTGAACAACCAGGTAATCGGGCCGCAAGCATCCGTTGCCAGCAAGGTTGGGAGGAAGTCGGTAGTCGTGAATACATGCTCACCGTTCGCATTCAAATCAACACTTGCACTCGCCGGGCAGGTCAAAGCCGGGGCAGTCACGTCGCGTACCAACACTTGCGCCATACATTGGGCAGTATTGGCGTTGTCGTCTTCAGCCGTAAGGATGACCATGTTGTAGCCAAGGTTAGCGCAATGGAAATCCATGATATTGAGCGACAAGGTCAAAGTCACGTCGCAATTGTCCGAGCTGTTGTTGTCAACGTCAGCAGGGACTATAGCCGCATCGCCATTGACATCTAAGTCAACCACGATGGTCTTGCAAAGAGCTACAGGGTCAACGTTGTCAGCGACAACGATAACCTGGCAGGTTTGCTTCACACAATCAGAAGCTGCATAACCACCGCAAGCTGCGGTCGTCAGCGTCTCCGTCATGCAAATCGTAGATTGACCCCAGCCTGTGGTAGTCACAACACCCGCTGCATCCACCGTTGCGACAGCAAGATTGCTGGAGGAATAAGTCCTCACAACAGAGCCGGCATAAGATGGGCTGGTGATGAAATCCTTAATATCGAAAGTAACGAGTGGGTCGCCATCGCCACCATCCCAGCACCATTCCTCAGGAATGTCAAGGCTGGGCTGCGGCTCTTCGCCGACGCGCACCACAAAGGTTTGCGTGGCAGCACAGGTGCCGGTATTGGCAACGGTATAATCCACCATGTAGCAACCAGGTGCGGTGTAATACAGGTTGGTACCGAGTAACGCACCGTTGACATTGGCTACGTTGAATGCCCATGAACCTCCTGCCGTCGTACCAGGGCAGAGCAGGCCTTCGAGGTCGAATGCATGGAGGTCGTACGTCGAAGTTATCGTGGTGCCGTCAACATTATAAGTATGTGAAATGCCGAGGTTGCGGGCAGCGCATGGAAGCTCTACTCCTACAACACCAGGATAGCAGTTGGTTGGAATAACAGCATCTTCCTGCACGATGATATCCTGGCAATAAGTCTGTACGCAGCCGGGGTCGCCGGTTTGTACACATATAGTATAGGTGCCGGGCATGGTCGGATGGAAGGAGCCGAACTCGTCAGCGGCATTATCCGTCACATCCACATTGCCGAGCGCACCGTACCATACCACTTCCGATACACCGTCCGTATTGCCGGCATCGCCAAACACTACAGATGCGTGTGGGTTGGTCAGCATCAAGGCCCAAGGCCCATCAGCGATACAAACTACATCCGTAAGGTCGAAAGTAGGATCGCTGGCTGCACCCACCGTAATTTGTATGGAAACAATTACCGGGTTGCAAATAACTCCAGCCGATGGCGGTATGATGCTATAGGAAATAGTATGTGTGCCTTCACCAGCCACGCTTGGGTCGAACGTCGCAGTTGTTCCATTCCCCGCATCAGTGATACCCGGGCCTGAGAAAACTCCGAGTACCAAACCACCACCGCACATGAAAGACCCATCACCGTCATAAGTCAGCGTAATAGCTGCATCATTCACGCAGAGAGGGCCTTGGCCAGTGATAGTGCCGGGAGTAGGCTTTTGTTCGAAAGTAATAGTCACTTCGTCGAAGGTCGGGCCATCGCAATCTAACGGGAATTCATACCGCACTGTGACCGTTCCGCAGCCGCCGGTGTATTGGAATGAATTCGGGTCGGAGACCAAGAATACGGCATCCCCGGTTGTGCCAGAAATAGTGAAGGTACCACCCGCTTGTGCAGTAGCAGCCAGGAGGTCATTGTAGAAAATCACCTGACCACCAGACGCTCCTTCTGCCGGGAGACACAAACTATAATCCGGAATCAAGGCCACATCGGCAGCGAGATAGTCCGTCAGCACGGTAATATCGTGGCACTGCGTCTCTTCACAGCTTGGTGAACCCACTGTGACACATATATTATAGGTGCCGGGAGCCAAACCAGCCGGATTGAAGGTACCGAAGGTGCCGCCATCCGTTACGCCGGTTCCTGTCCAGGTGACATTGTCAGCAAGGAGCGCATTCGGTCCAGCGCCGTCGTTGTTTGGATTGGTCAACGTCAGGGAAAGCGGTGCGGCAGTTTCGCAAACAGTAGCCGCTAAAGTGAAGGCCGGGTCGCCGGAGGCATTCACCACCACATCCTGAGCGAATGTGTGATCGGGGCATACGCCGTTGCTCACGGTCATCAGCACAGGTACTGTTAAGGATTCACCACTCACGGCGCCTGCACTTGCGTCAAATACGCCACCTGCGGTTACAAAACCTGCACCTCCATCTGAATAAACCACAGCGTCGGCACTCGCAGGCACCCCTGATTCCAATGCCGAAGCATTCGGTGCATCCTGGCAAACAACTGCCGGGAGCGAAAACGCACCGTCGGGCTGTTCGGAAATGGCAACCGTCACATTATCGGAAGCAGTCGTGCCATCGCAGTTGGTCAGCGTATAGGTCACGGTCAGTGTGCCGAACGGCTTT